>NZ_CEEDHK010000003.1:161069-401931 GCF_979254655.1 Pseudomonas sp. AC229 | reverse complement strand
GCAGCGGACGGGACTCGAACCCGCGACCCCCGGCGTGACAGGCCGGTATTCTAACCGACTGAACTACCGCTGCGCGTCGGTGGACTTTCGTCCGGTTTCACAAGTGGTGGGTGATGACGGGATCGAACCGCCGACCCTCTGCTTGTAAGGCAGATGCTCTCCCAGCTGAGCTAATCACCCCTTGCTTGCGAGGCGCGAAATTTACGCGGGGGGCATACCTAAGTCAACACCCTGTATAGAAATTTTCTGAAATTAGGTGAATTAGGCTGTTTTGGCTGAGCCGCACGTTTTTGCGCCTAAGCGCTACATCAAAGTGGGTGCCGCCCAGCAGCACCCACAGCAAGTAATGTTTCCTGTGAAAGCGGCTTTAGCCGCGATTACTTGCAAAAGGCAATTCCAGACCCGTTACCTATTGCCCAACCCGCAACGTCAACCGCGCCGTCACCAATCCTTCTTCGTTGCGGTCCATGCCGGCCTCGTCAATTCGTACGCCCTGCCCTTCCAACGCCTGGAACCAACGCAACAGCACGTTAAAGGCCACCGGTTGCAGGTTCACTTGCAAGCTGCCGTCGCCGGCGCTGTCGAGGCGTTCGATGGTCAGCTGGGCCGCCGCAGCACTGGTGGTCACATAACCTTGCAGCTGTTCCGGCGCCAGGCTGGTGGTGGGTTTTTCCACCAAGGCACGGGCTTGCGGGGCTTTGGCTTGCAGGTAGCCGCTCAGCTCCAATTGCTGCGCGAGCGCTTCGCGGGCGTTGTGCAGGCGATGTTGGGCGGGCTGCCAGAAGCTGATATAGAGCAGCGCCCCGAGCACGCAGATAACCATCAGACCGAGCGCCAAACGCTCACGCGGCGCCAGGGTGGTCCAGCGCCGTTGCACCGGTGAGCGATGCCAGCGGTCCAGCAGCTGCGTTTTAAACGTGGCGGTATTCATCCCTGCCCTCCTACGACCAAGCGGGCGCTGACGCCATTGTTTTCTCGACTCGCCGAGCCCAATTGCACGGGCAAACCGGCATCCGCCAGGCGTTGGCGCAGGCGCTCCAGTGCGCTGAAGTCCGGCGCTTGCAGTTGCAGCGCGAGGTCGCCGCGGGTGTCGCTGAAGTCCAACTGTCGAACGCGCACCAGACCGCCATCAGCTTGCACAGCGGTGCTGGCCAGGTCCATCAGGGCAAGAAAGCGACTGCCCCCAGCCGTGCGCCCTTGGCTCAGGTGCTCATCGAGCTGATGACGCAGGTTCACCAGCTTGCTGTCCTGCGGAAACAACTCGCGGTACAGCGCCGCATTGGCGGCGGCGATGGTGTCGCTCTTGTATTGCAACTGCCAGGCCTGCGCCAGGTTGAAACCCCACTGAAGCACCAGCCATAACCCAACCAGCCCCAGCACCGAGCGCCAGCGTTTCCAGCCTTGGCTGTCTTCGCGGCTGGCCAACTCGCCTTGGGCCAGGTTGCAGCCGGCAGTCTGCGCAGCAAGCCAAAGGTAAACGTCCTCTTCACGCTGGGCGGTTTCGATGCCGTCCGGCAACGCCTGCGTCGGCGGCGCGATGGCGTGCAAGGGCAGCGGGCACTGGTCGGCAATGTGCGGCCAATCGTCCTGCGCCACCGCCATACGCGTGGCCAACTGGCCGCCCAGCAGCCAGCGCTCGCCAAGCCAGCACAACTGGGTGCCGACGTCAGGCAGCAAGTCGGCATCGACATGAATACTCACCGGCGCCACCGGACATGCAGCGAGCCAGCCCTGCAGCCAGGCTGCGCGTACGGCGACAATACGGTTACGCCCGTCCCCCAGCGGCGTGCCGAGGGCCAGGTGAAATTGCTCGACGTCTTCGGCGAGCAATTCCTCCACAGCAAACGGCAGGGCCTGACGCAGCCAGCGCGCTTTCTGCGTGGGCAGCGCCACGGCGCACGCGGTGGCCGCCTCGACCGGAATCACCAGGCGCCACGGTTCATCCAGTTCCACCATCGCTTCGGCGAGCAACAGCTGGTCGTGTACGCCCGCGCGGATGCGATGCACCAGCAGGGTTTCGTCGACGGCCACCGCAGCGGCCGCCGGTAGAAAAATCGTTACCAGGCTCATCGTGCCTGCTCCTCATTTGTTGCGGGGGCGGTCGCGCCAATGGCGATCAGCCCGTCTTGTCCAAGGTCGCGCGCCAGTACACGCACGCGCCCTTGTTGATCTCGGTGCATGTTACTCACCACCACCTGCCGGCGATCACCCATCCGCACCTCGCTGATCGCTTGAAAATACGCACTACCGACTGCCAAGCCCTGCCCCTCGATTCCCTGCCCGGCCAGCCCGGGCTGGGCGAGAAAGGCGTCCACGGAGGCGAAGCCCTCCTTGCCGCGCGCCAGCACAACACCTTGTGCCAGCGCCGGCGTCAGGCCGTCCGCCAGACACGACAGCACCATGGCGCCAGCCGTGTTGACGTTCAGCGGCGCGTCGCCCGGCAAGACACTCACGTAGGGCTGCAGCCGTCGGAAGTCGGCCTCGGTCATGCCCAGCAATAACCGTAGCTCGGAGACGTCTTGCAGGCGACGGTTGGCGGCGCGATAGGCCGGCTTGGCGAGCAGATACTGATTGTCTTCGGCGCCTTCGCTGCCGGTGGCTTCCTGGTCCACGTCAAGCCAATCTACCAAGCGTTCGGCATAGGGCGTGGCAATGTCCAGGCGCAGCAGCAGGCGGCGAAAGCGCAGCACGGCGGTTTCGTCCACTTGCTGCTGGCGCACCAAGCTGTTGAGGTTGAAGCGGCCGCTGGGGTCTTCGATGCGCACGCTGAGCACCCCGCCTTCATCCAGCGCAAACGGCTGCATGGGTTTGGCCCAGTCCTCGCCAAGATGATCCACCGACTGACGCGGATCGCCGCCACGCGCATCGCGTTTAAGCACGGCTTTGGCCAGCGTCTCACCGCCCAGCGCGTACTGCCAGGCTTGACGGGTATCGAGCAGATTGGCGCTGCTGCGAATGGCAACATGTTGGCGGGCGATCATGCCGGCGCACACCACGGTGACTACCGCCACGACCAGCAGCACGGTGATCAGCGCCACACCCTGTTGTCGCTTCATTCCAGCACCTGCGAATTATCGGGCGCCGGGCTTTGGCCGTCCGGGTTGGCGTCAGGGTTATCCGGATTCTGACCGCCGCCAGGGTTGCCTTGAGCGGGAAGATCCGGCAGGCGCAACACGCGGCGAATCTGGCCGTAGCGCCGGTGTTCGAGCACCACTTCCAGGGCTTTGGGCAGTTGCTCCAGGCGCTCACTTGTGTTGCCGTCGGCAGGCGGCCAACTGGTTTGCCATTGGCCCTGGCGGTCGAGGTAGCGAAGCGTCATGCGCGTCACCCCATCGAGTACGGCTTGCACTTGCGGCTGGCTGTCTTGCGCTTGATCGAGAACCGGCCAATAGCGACGTTGCAATTGCTCGCCGCTGAGTTCCCAGCGCACCCGTTGCAAGCGCGACCGCGCCGCGCCCATGGGGTTGCGCCAGCCGGTGCGGGTGAATTCCAGAGCAGTGGCGTCGCCGTCTTCACCGCGCAACGCGGCACGTTCATCGCCAAACGGATCACGCACCGGCCGCGGCACCGTTTGCAACACATCACGCTCAAACGCGGCCATGCCCCGCACCAGTTCCCGCAATTGCTGCTCGTGACTGCGCGTGGCGCTGTCGGCCTGCATTACGCTGCTCAGCATGCGATAGGTCGCCAAGGCCAGCAGCGCGAAGATGGCCACGGCAATCAGCAGCTCCAGCAGGGTAAAGCCTTGCGCGCGTTTCATTGCCCGGCCTCAATCGGCTCGGTGGTGACAAAGCCGACCAAGCTGGCGACGGCGCGGTCTTTGATTTCGCCACCGCGTCCACGCTCGTCACGCGTGGCGACCCACACGGTGATCCGGCGCATGGTCGGCTCGCTGGTGTCTTCCACGGTGCTTTGCCATTGCCACTGACGGTTGGCGAAATCGACCTGCCCTTGCTGATTGCCGACACCCGGCACGGCGGGGGCCAGTTGCATGTCGTTGAGCTGGTTGTCGGCAATCCACATGGCCAGGGTTTTGTCTTCGAGCCGGGCAGCGGTTTGCAAGCTGCGGGCGCTAACGCCCAGAACGCTGGCCGCCACCAACGCAAATATCGCCAGGGCTACCAGCACTTCGAGCAAGGTGAAGCCACGGCAACGGCTCACTTGCCGGCTCCTTTGCCGTCTGCGGCTTCGACTTTGGGTAAGCGAAAACCGTCGGTGGACATCTGCAAGCGCGCGCCTTGGGCACGCTTCTCGGCCAGTTGTAAGCGAAACGGACTGAGCTCACCGCTAGACAGAATCAACACCTGCGGGCTGCGCTCGGCGTCTTTGGGTTGGTCTTCTTCGGCGAGTTGGCTGGGAAGTTTCAGCGCGGCGCCTTCCAGTTCGACCGTCAGCACGGCGTAACCAGGCAACTGATGCGGCGCGCGATCCACCGGCTGCCAGCGGTTTTTGCCGGCCTCGTAGCGCAGCACTTGATAGGACGAGGCGTCAAACCATAAGCCGTATTCGCGGTTGTCCAACACGGCCTCATCGGCCAGCACGCCAATCAGCCCGCTAAGCCGCTCGGCCTCGTTGCGCAGCTCGCGCGCCGGGCCGGCGATGCCGGTGCTGAGCACCGCCAGCCCAACCAGGGTGCCAAGAATCACCAGCACCACCAGCAGCTCCACCAAGGTGAAGCCGGCCAGGGCCTGCGGCCGCTTCAAACTCACTGATCCCAGTTACCGATATCTGCATCGTTGTCGCTGCCGCCTTCTTTGCCATCGGCGCCGAAGGAATAGAGATCGAACGGGCCTTTGCTGCCCGGCGCCAGGTATTGATACGGGTTGCCCCATGGGTCCACCGGCACGCGCTTGAGGTAGCCGTCAGCGTTCCAGTTTTTGGCTACCGGGTTGCCGCTCGGTTTTTTCACCAGCGCTTCGAGGCCCTGCTGGGTGCTCGGGTAGGCGTGGTTGTCGAGCTTGTACATGTCCAGCGCAGCGCTGATGCCTTTGACGTCGCCTTTGGCCACGGTGATTTTCGCCTGGTCGGGACGGCTCATTACCTGCGGCACGATCAGCGCCGCGAGAATGCCGAGAATCACCACCACCACCATGATTTCAATCAGGGTAAAACCGCGCTGGCGTTGCCGTTGTCGCAGTCCGTTTTGAATAACGCTCGCTTGCATCGTGATCACCCCACTAGTTGGTTCAGAGACAAAATTGGAAGAAGAATTGCCAGCACGATGAGCAGCACCACAACGCCCATAAACACCAGCATAAAAGGCTCGAACAGCCCGACCATCAGCGCGATCTGGGCGGCCAGGTCGCCCTCCTGATTGCGCGCGGTGCGGGCCAGCATCTGGTCCAGTTCGCCGGAGCGTTCGCCGCTGGCGATCATGTGCAGCATCATCGGCGGGAACTGTCCGCTGGCTTCCAGAGCGCGGGTCAGGCTGCCGCCCTCGCGGACTTTTTGCGCAGCCAAGACCACGTCGGCGCGTATCACGCGATTGGAAATCACCTGGGCGCCAATGCTCAGCGCTTCCACCAGCGGCACGCCGCTGCGGGTGAGAATGGCCAGGGTCGACGCGAAGCGTGCACAGTCGGTGGCACGCACCAATCGGCCCACCAGCGGCAAGCGCAATTGAAAGCCGTGCCAGCGCCGTTTGACGTTGTCATCGCGCAGCGCCCAACGCGCGGTGAAGCCACCGGCAATCACCAGCAGCACAAATAACCAGCCCCAACTTTTCACCGCATCACTGAGTGCGATCAGCCCGCGCGTGAGGGCCGGCAGCGTTTGCCCCGAATCGATAAACACGCGCACCACATCCGGCACCACATAGCCGAGCAAAAAGCCGACGATAATCAGCGAGGTGATCATCAGCACCAGCGGGTACAACAACGCCAGCTGTACTTTCTGCCGCGACTGTTGGCGCTGTTCGGTGTAGTCAGCCAGCTGTTCGAGCACCGGGCCCAAGTGCCCGGCGTGCTCGCCCGCTGCCACGGTGGCGCGGTACAGCTCAGGGAATGCTGCGGGAAATTCTTTCAGCGCCGCCGCCAGGCTGTGCCCTTCCAGCACCCGCGCCCGCACTGCCAGCAACATTGCCTGCACGCGCGGTGCGGAGGCCTGAGCGGCGGCGGCGCGCAACGCTTCTTCGATAGGCAACGCGGCTTGAATCAGTGTGGCTAACTGGCGCGTGAGCATCGCCAGATCGCGTGCCGACAGCCCGCGCACAAAGGTGAAATGACCATCGTTGCTCGCCTGCTCGCGGGTACGCGTGGCGTTGACTTGCAGCGGCGCCAGTTGCTTTTCGCGCAGCATCTGCCGCACCTGCCGCGCGCTGTCGGCTTCCATCACGCCCTTTTGCTGGCGCCCCGCGTTGTCCAGGGCAAGGTATTCGAACGCTGCCATCAGAATGTGCCCGGTTGGGTGACGGTCAGAGCGCGGGCGACGGACTTAACGGTCTTCACGTCGCTCGCCCCTACGTTGGTGTTGATTCGGCGAACTGGCAGATAGTTCGCGCCGTTGCGCAGCGGTGGTCGGCGCTTCGTCTTCGCGCGTCACGCGCAGCACTTCTTCCAGGCTGGTGACGCCCTGCATCACTTTGCGCCGGCCATCATCGCGGATGCTCGGGCCGTTGCCGCGTGCGTGCCGGGTCATCTCCTGCTCGCCGGCGCCGCTGTGGACCAGCGTGCGCATGTGGTCATCGAACACCACCAACTCATAAATACCGGTGCGCCCGCGATAGCCCTGCTGCTTGCATTCCGGGCAGCCGCGCGGGTGATGAATGACCGGCGTTTCGCCGCTGCGCACGCCCAGCACTTGGGCCTCGGCTTCGGTGACTGGCAGGCCCTCTTTGCAGTGCGGACAGAGCACACGAACCAGGCGCTGGGCCAATACGCCGAGCAGCGAGGACGACAACAGAAACGGTTCCACGCCCATATCGACTAGACGGGTTACGGCGCCAATGGCGCTGTTGGTGTGCAAGGTCGAGAGCACCAAATGCCCCGTGAGCGAGGCCTGCACGGCGATTTGCGCCGTTTCGGCGTCACGGATTTCACCAACCATGACCACGTCCGGGTCTTGCCGAAGAATGGCCCGCAGGCCGCGGGCAAAGGTCATGTCCACCTTGGTGTTGACCTGCGTTTGGCCAATGCCTTCAAGGTGGTATTCGATCGGGTCTTCGACGGTAAGAATGTTGCGCGTGCGGTCGTTCAGGCTGACGAGGCTGGCGTACAAGGTGGTGGTTTTCCCCGAGCCCGTGGGGCCGGTGACCAGAATGATG
Organism: Pseudomonas sp. AC229; assembly: GCF_979254655.1. Taxonomy (NCBI): domain Bacteria; kingdom Pseudomonadati; phylum Pseudomonadota; class Gammaproteobacteria; order Pseudomonadales; family Pseudomonadaceae; genus Pseudomonas; species Pseudomonas sp. AC229. The sequence goes on along the minus strand of NZ_CEEDHK010000003.1, from coordinate 394,670 downwards.
CCGTGCGGTTTGCGCACGCTGCTTTCCATTAACTGACAGTCCCGGCTGGACATGCCCAAGTGCTGCAAACTCAAGCGCCCCGCTTGTTTGTCGAGCAGCCGCAGCACCACGCGCTCACCGTTGGCCGAGGGCAACGTCGACACCCGCACGTCCACTTCCCGCCCGCCCACGCGCAAGGAAATACGACCGTCTTGTGGCACACGTTTCTCGGCGATGTCCAGGCGCGCCATTACCTTGATACGAGACACCAACAGCGCCGCCAACTCGCGTTTGGGCTCCAGCACTTCGCGCAGCACGCCGTCGACGCGAAAGCGCACGACCAAGCGTTTTTCAAAGGTCTCAAGGTGAATGTCGGAGGCGTTTTCCTTGATCGATTCGCCAAGGATGGCGTTGATCAACCGAATGATCGGCGCGTCGTCTTCCTGCTCCATCAGGTCTTCGGTTTCGGGCACCTGGTCGGCAAGCGCAGCCAGGTCGAGCCGCCCGCCGATGTCTTCAGCCAGTTGCATGGACGCAGAATCATGCTGATAGGCCGCCGCCATGGCCTGATCGAAATCTGCCGGGCTGAGCGCTCGCAGCGGCAAGCGGCGGCCGACAAACCGTTGCGCTTCGGCCAGCGCGACCATCTCCACGGCCGGCCGAAAGCCCAGGCACACCTGGTCTTTATCGAGCATCAACACCACGCCATTACGCTTGGCGTAACTGAACGGTAAACGGCGTGACACGGTTTCCACCGGAGAGACGTTCATCTGTAATCCGACCTTGGCATTGTGGAAGGGGCTGCTGCTCAGCGCCCATGTTCAAGATTAAGGATGACGATCATTCGCCATGCTGCTGTTTTTTTATCGATTTTTTAGACGAGGCGACTCGTAGAGTGTGCAACGGCGGCTATCTTTACCACACTGCCGAAAAAACACATCGCCCCGCCATATAAAACAGAATAGGACTACGGCGCGAAGTGGATGCGTAAAAACACTTGGCTGCTCTATGATCGGCCGCCAGCAAATCCGACAGTGCGAGAAACGTCTTTGACCGTGCCCGAAACCCTCCGCAGGCTGATGCACAATGCCCCGACATTGCTGGGCGTGTTGTTGATCCTGTTGATCAGTTTGAGTTTCGCCACGCAAACCATCGAATGGCTCCAACTCAACCGCACCCAAGTAAGCGTGCAGACCGATGAGGCCAGCGAGCTCTCCAGCGCACCGGCCCTGGACAGTATAGAAACCCTGTTCGGCCCCGCCCGCGTCGCGCAAACCTCCGCGCCCCCGGCCACCAGCCTGCGCCTGACCCTGCGCGGCAGCTTTGTTCACAGCGATGCGCGCAGCTCCAGTGCCATCATTCAACGCGAAGACGCCAAGCCGCTGCGCTTTGGCGTGGGCGCGGAAATCGACAAAGGCATCCGCCTGCATGCGGTATACCGCGATCGAGTGGAAATCGAGCGCAACGGCCGCCTGGAAACGCTGATGTTCAATAAGAACAAAAACGCCCCGTCCAGCCGCCCGCTTCCTAGCAGCTACGACGCCGTGGACGCGCTGTCCACGCTGCAACAGCAGGATGAACAGCAGCTGCGAGAGCGCATGGAAGCCCTGCGTCAACAGATGGAAAGCGCTGGTGGCCAGCCCGAACCCGACCAGGAGCCGGTGAACGAACCCGAGCCCCCTGCTGCTCCGCGCTCAACCGAACCCCTCCCTACCGACCCGCCTACGGAAAGCGATTAAGCCGATGCCATTGACCCTTTCACGCTTGACCCTGGCCCTGTTCGCCTGCGGTCTGCTCAGCATCAGCGCCACGGCTGGCGCCGCGATAACGCCGGCAAACGGCACGGCCGGCGATGAGCAGCAGCAGAACGAGGAACGCTGGACGATCAATCTCAAGGACGCCGACATCGCCGAGTTCGTCGACCAGATCGCTGACATCACCGGGCAAACCTTTGTGGTCGATCCGCGCGTCAAAGGCCAGGTCAACGTGGTGTCCAAAGCGCCGCTGAATCTCAGCGAGGTGTACCAGCTGTTCCTCTCGGTAATGGCCACCCACGGTTTTAGCGTGATTACCCAGGGCGACCAGGCGCGCATCGTGCCGAACGCCGAAGCCAAAGCCGACGCCGACACCGGCCGCGCCGCCCCGGATCGCCTGGAGACGCGGCTGATTCAGGTGCAGCACGGCAACGTCGCCGAGTTGATTCCACTGATTCGCCCACTCGTTCCGCAATACGGCCACCTGGCAGCAGTGACCTCGGCCAACGCCCTGATCATCAGCGACCGCAGCGCCAACATCACGCGCATCGAAGACCTGATTCACCAGCTGGATCAGAAGAGCAACAACGACTACAGCGTGGTCAACCTTCAATACGCCTGGGTCACCGATGCCGCCGAAGCGCTCAATGCCAGTGTGGCGCACGGCCAGGCAAAGGGCGCTGCGGGCACTCAGGTGATTGCCGACACGCGCACCAACCGCCTGATTCTGATCGGCCCGCCCGCCGCTCGCGCACGGATGATTGGGCTGGCGAAATCCCTCGACACGCCCAGCAGCCGCTCTGCCAATACCCGCGTGATTCGGCTGCGGCACAACGATGCCAAGGCGCTGGCCACCGTGCTGGGCGAGATTTCCGAAGGCATTAAAAACCCGGCTGGCGGCGGTACCGCCGAAGCCGGTGGCGGCAAGCCGCAGAACATTCTGATTCGCGCCGATGAAAGCCTGAACGCATTGGTATTGCTGGCCGAGCCAGACACCGTGGCCATGCTCGAAGACATCGTGCATCAGCTCGACGTACCGCGCGCGCAGGTGATGGTGGAGGCGGCAATCGTCGAGATTTCCGGCGACATCACCGACGCGCTCGGCGTGCAATGGGCTGTGGATGCAAGGGGCGGCAGCGGTGGCGTCGGCGGCGTGAGTTTCGGCAATACCGGGCTTTCTGTCGGCTCCGTATTGCAAGCCATCCAGGACGACACCGTACCGGACAACCTGCCCGACGGTGCCATCATCGGCATTGGCAGCAAGAACTTCGGCGCGCTGATTACGGCGTTGTCGGCCAACAGCAAAAGCAACCTGCTTTCCACGCCAAGCCTGCTGACGCTGGATAACCAGAAAGCCGAGATTCTCGTGGGGCAGAACGTGCCCTTCCAAACCGGCTCGTACACCACGGCCACCGACGGCGCGAGCAATCCGTTCACGACCATCGAACGCAAAGATATCGGCGTCACCCTCAAGGTCACCCCGCACATTAACGACGGCGCCTCGCTGCGGTTGGAGATCGAACAGGAGATTTCCTCGATTGCCCCCAGCGCCACGCTGTCTGCGCAGGCGGTGGATTTGATCACCAACAAACGCTCGATCAAAAGCACCATCCTTGCCGAAGACGGCCAGGTCATTGTGCTCGGCGGCCTGATTCAGGATGACGTGACCATGACCGATTCGCGAGTGCCGCTGTTAGGCGATATTCCATGGCTCGGTCGGCTTTTTCGCTCAACCAAAGAGGCCCATACCAAGCGCAATTTGATGGTGTTCCTCAGACCGAGCGTCGTGCGTGATGGCGCGGGCTTGGCGGCGCTGTCTGGCAAGAAATACAGCGACATTCGCGTACTAGGCGGCGCGGCCGACAGCGCGCGGCCGAGCATACTGCCGCAGAAGCCGGGGCAGCTGTTTGATGGCCAAGGCGATTCGGCGATTGATCTGCGGCCGCAGTAAGAGGCGCAGCATCACCTGTGGGTAAACGGCCGATTTGTAGGAGCCAGCTTGCTGGCGAAGCTCTTTATTGAAGAGCTTCGCCAGCAAGCTGGCTCCTACGAAAGCATTAGCCGCGGACGTTACTCGACGTAAATCATCCTGCGCGTCATGCCGCCATCCACCACAAACTCTTGCCCCGTCACAAACCCGGCGCTCGCCGACAGCAGCCACGCCACTTGCGCGGCTACGTCTTCAACCGTGCCTACGCGGCCAGCGGGATGTTGGTCGTGGTCGGCGTCGGTCAGTGGCGCGGCGCGGCGTTCGCGAGGGTCGCGAGCGTCGATCCAGCCTGGGCTGACGGCGTTGACGCGAATGTCCGGCCCCAGGCTGATGGCCAGTGCGTGAGTGAGCGCCAGCAAGCCGCCCTTGCTCGCCGAGTACGCTTCGGTGTCGGCTTCAGCTTGATGGGCACGGGTAGAGGTAATGTTGACGATGGCGCCGTAATGCGCGCGCAGGTAAGGCGCGCAGTGTTTGGCTAGCAGCAGCGGACCGGTGAGGTTGACCGCCAGTACGCGATTCCAGTGGGCTAGTTCCAGGCTATCGAGCGGCGCGTTATGCGGGTCGGCGATACCGGCGTTGTTAACCAGCGCATCCAGCCGGCCGAACTGGCCCAGCACCTGCGCCACGCCTTCGACCACTTGGCTTTCCTGGCTGACGTCCATCGCCACAAACCAGGCGTTGTCGCCGAGCGCTTTGGCGACCTTGGCGCCGCGTTCACGCTCGGTATCAGCCAGCACCACTTGCCAACCCTCGGCGATCAGCCAGGCGGCGATGCCCAGCCCAATGCCGCGCGCGGCGCCGGTGACCAAGGCCACCTTGCCGTTGCTGGCCAGCGGGCGCTCCACTTCCAACTCGACCATCAGCGACGCCCGATCACAGCGCCGCGAGGCCCCGGGCCAGATCGGCCTGGATGTCGTCGACTTCTTCGAGGCCAACGGCCACGCGGATCAAGCTGTCGCGGATGCCCGCTGCAGCGCGTTCTTCGGGCGTCAAACGACCGTGGGACGTGGTGCTCGGGTGGGTGATGGTGGATTTGCTGTCGCCCAGGTTAGCGGTGATCGAGAGCAAACGCGTGGCGTCGATAAAGCGCCAGGCGCCCTCTTTGCCGCCTTTCACTTCAAAACTCACTACGGCGCCAAACGCACGTTGCTGACGCTTGGCCAGCTCATGCTGCGGGTGGCTTGGCAGGCCGGCGTAGTGAACCTTCTCGATGCCCGGCTGCTGCTCCAACCACTGAGCCAACTGCAGCGCACTGGCGCAATGGGCTTGCATGCGGATGCGCAGGGTTTCCAAGCCTTTGAGAAACACCCAAGCGTTGAACGGGCTCATGGTCGGGCCAACGGTGCGCACGAAGCCCACCAGCTCGGCCATCAGCTTGGCACTGCCGGCCACCACGCCGCCCAGGCAACGGCCCTGGCCGTCGATAAATTTGGTGGCCGAATGCACCACCACGTCGGCGCCGAGCGCCAGTGGCTTTTGCAGCACCGGCGTGCAGAAGCAGTTGTCGACCACCAGTTTCGCGCCGTGGGCATGAGCCACTTCGGCCAGCGCGGCGATGTCCACCAGCTCGGCCAACGGGTTGGAGGGTGATTCGACAAAGAACATTTTGGTGTTGGGCTTGCAGGCTTCGCCCCACCCGGCGACGTTGGTCAGCTCGACGTAGTCGACCTGCACACCGAAGCGTTTCAGGTATTTCTCAAACAGGCTAATGGTCGAACCAAACACGCTGCGCGATACCAGCACGTGGTCGCCGGCGCTGCAAAACGCCATGACCACACCCATGATCGCCGACATCCCAGACGCCGTTGCGACCGCCTGCTCCGCCCCTTCCAGCGCGGCGAGGCGCTCTTCGAAGGTGCGTACGGTGGGGTTGGTGTAACGCGAATAGACGTTGCCCGGCACTTCGCCAGAGAAGCGCGCCGCGGCGTCGGCGGCAGTGCGGAACACGTAGCTGGAGGTGAAGAACATCGCCTCGCCATGCTCGCCTTCAGGGGTACGGTGTTGCCCGGCCCGTACCGCCAAAGTGTCGAAGCCTACGCCTTCGAGGTCACTGTCCAGCCGACCCGCATCCCATTCCTGCGTCATGCCCGTTCTCCATCAATTCTTCAGCACTAAAACGTTCAGCCCGCTTTCGCGGGCTGGGGGTTATCAATTGTTGTACAGGTCGATGATGGCGCTGACCACATTGGTCTTCAGCTTCGACGAGTCGTTGCGCGCCTGTTCGATTTTGTTCAGGTACGCCTCGTTGACGTCGCCGGTGACGTACTTGCCATCAAACACCGCGCAATCGAACTGGTCGATCTTGACCTTGCCGCCGCCTACCGCGTCGATCAGGTCGCTGAGGTCTTGATACACCAGCCAGTCGGCGCCGATCAGCTCAGCCACTTCCTCGGTGGTGCGGTTGTGGGCGATCAGTTCGTGGGCGCTCGGCATGTCGATGCCATACACGTTCGGGTAACGCACCGCCGGCGCTGCCGAGCAGAAGTACACATTCTTGGCCCCGGCTTCGCGGGCCATCTGAATGATCTGCTTGCAGGTGGTGCCGCGCACGATGGAGTCGTCGACCAGCATCACGTTTTTGCCACGGAATTCCAGTTCGATGGCGTTGAGCTTCTGGCGTACCGATTTCTTGCGCGCCGCCTGGCCCGGCATGATGAAGGTGCGGCCGATGTAGCGGTTTTTAACGAAGCCTTCGCGGAATTTCACGCCCAGGTGGTTCGCCAGTTCCAGAGCCGAGGTGCGGCTGGTGTCCGGAATCGGGATAACCACATCGATGTCGTGATCCGGGCGCTCGCGCAGAATCTTATCGGCCAGTTTCTCGCCCATACGCAGACGCGCTTTGTAGACCGAAATGCCGTCCATGATCGAATCCGGACGCGCCAGGTAAACGTGTTCAAAAATACACGGGGCGTATTTCGGGTTGGTGGCGCACTGGCGGGTGGAAATCTTGCCTTCTTCGGTGATGTACACCGCTTCGCCCGGCGCCAGGTCGCGGATCAGGGTGAAGCCGAGCACGTCGAGCGAGACGCTTTCCGAAGCGATCATGTATTCCACGCCTTCGTCGGTGTGACGCTGGCCAAATACGATCGGACGGATGCCGTTAGGGTCGCGGAAACCGACGATGCCATAACCGGTGACCATGGCCACCACGGCGTAACCGCCGGTGCAGCGCTTGTGCACGTCGGTGACGGCGGCGAACACGTCGTCTTCGGTCGGCTGCAACTTGCCGCGAACGGCCAGCTCGTGGGCGAACACGTTGAGCAGCACTTCGGAGTCGGAGCTGGTGTTGACGTGGCGAAGATCAGACTCGTAGATCTCCTTGGCCAGCTGCTCGACGTTGGTCAAGTTGCCGTTGTGGGCCAGGGTGATGCCATACGGCGAGTTGACGTAGAAAGGCTGTGCTTCAGCGGACGTGGAACTGCCCGCCGTCGGATAGCGCACGTGACCGATGCCCATGTGCCCGACCAGACGCTGCATATGGCGCTGATGGAAAACATCGCGCACCAGTCCGTTGTCTTTGCGCAGATACAACCGGCCGTCATGGCTGGTCACGATACCGGCAGCGTCCTGGCCGCGATGTTGGAGCACGGTAAGCGCGTCATACAGCGCTTGATTGACGTTTGACTTACCGACGATACCCACGATGCCACACATGCGACCAACCCCTTTGAAGTGGGAAACTACTGCGCTCGGCTAGGCTTCGTTGAAAACGGGATTCAAAAATGCTCATTGGCTAGAGCCAACTCCGCTTTTTTCACCTGCTTTCGCCTCGCCTAACCTTCGCTCGCTACGTTTCTGAATTACCGCGACTGCTTACTTCGTTACCGCCACTGCTAACGTCTACAACGGCTTGGGCGCCAGAACATCTTTAAACGACAGTTCTGCCGGCCCACTCACACCGCTGGCCAGCCACTGACTGGCCAGGGTAAGAATCATGTTTTTCGACCAGTCCGCCACGATCAGAAAGTGCGGCACCAGTGATGACTCTTTCCACCAAGCGTCCTGAGTAACCGGCGCCAGGCTCAATAATCCAACCAGCAACACCACCAGCAAACCGCCCCGTGCGGCACCGAACACCATGCCCAGCACGCGGTCAGTGCCCGATAGTCCGGTAACGCGAACCAGCTCGCCAATAAGAAAATTAAATAGGGCACCCACTAATAATGTGGCCACGAAGAGAATGGCGCAGCCGGCGATGACGCGGGCTGAGGGGGTGTCGATGTAATCCACGAGGTGCTGGGAAAGCGCGCCGCCGAACATCCAGGCAACGACTCCAGCAATGATCCAAGTTACCAGCGACAGCGCTTCTTTGACGAAGCCGCGTTTCAAGCTGATCAAACTGGAAATTGCGATAACGGCGATGATCGCCCAATCGACCCAGGTAAATGGCACGTTACAGGCCTACCGACGGAAGAGGCGCGGGATTTTAGCAGAGCGTTCGGAAAGGAGTAAGCCGGGATTTATCGAACACCGATTAAATCCCTGCCGCTTGGCGAAAATGCTGATGGCGCGTTGGGTTGCGCTGTGCTCAAAGAGCGCGGACCGACGCAACCTAACTGCTGAAAGCGTCGCGGCAAAGATGCTCCCAAGAATCGTACATTCCTGTGGGAGCGGCTTCAGCCGCGATGCTCTCACCGGCCCATCAGCTACTTTCCGGCTGGAAACGCACCACAAACCCTTTGAGCTTTTGCTGCTTGGTCAGCTGATCACGCAGGCGATCCGCCTCGGCGCGTTCAATCAGCGGCCCGACAAATACCCGATTCATGCCTTCAGCGCTGCGAATGTAGGCGTTATAGCCCTGACTACGCAGCGTTTTCTGCAGGCTTTCGGCACTGGCGCGGTTGGACAGGCTGGCCAGTTGAATCGACCAACTGATCGGCAAGCTATTGGCATCCAGGCGATTTTGCGTTGCCGCAGCGGCAGGAGGCGCTGCCGGCGTTGCGCTGGCGTTTGCCGGCGGCTTGCTCGCAGGCGGCGCGGGAGGCGCAGGCGCGATGGGCGTGGTGGGCGGCGGCAATGCGCTTGGCGTGGTAGGCAGCGGGGCCGGCGTGGTCGCCACCTGTTCCACTGGCACAGGTTCTTCGGGAAGCAGTTCAGGCTCGGGGACCGACACCGGCTCTTGCGCCACTTCCGGCATGGCGGGCGCTTGTGGCATAGCCGGAGCCTCGACCACGACATGGCGAGATTCATCCTGGCGCGACAGCAACATCGGCAAGAAGATGATCGCCAACGCAATCAGCACCAAGGCGCCAACGATCCGCTGCTTCAATCCTTTATCCAGCAAAGCCATTCCCCACTTCTCCCATGGCATGGCGGGCCAGCCATTCCAGGGCCTCGGCCACGCAGTAAAAAGAACCAAACAACAGAATTTCGTCTTCTGCCGTCGCACGCTCCAATTGCGCTTCGAGGGCGGCGGCGATGTCGCCAAAGGCTTCAACACGTGCGCCCAGGTTCAGCAGCGCAGCCTGCAACTCGGCGGCGGGACGGCTACGCGGCGTTGGCAGCGGCGCCACGGCCCAGGTCGCTACCGGTGCCAGCAGCGGAGCGAGCACGCCGGGTAAATCTTTATCCGCCAACAATCCGAACACCGCCAGGCGCTTGCCAGCCACCGGGCGATCCGCCAAGCGCTGCGCCAAATACTCGGCGGCATGGGGATTATGCCCAACATCCAGCAGCAGCGTGAGTGCCTTGCCATGCCAATTTATTGCACGCCGATCAAGGCGACCCGTCACCCGCGTGCGTTGCAGCGCAGTGACCAATTGGTCCGGCTGCCAAGGCAGGTCGAGCATGGCGTAGGCCTGCAGTGCCAGCGCGGCGTTTTCCATGGGCAGATCAAGCAGCGGCAGGTCATGCAGGCTCAGTGGCTCGCCGGCGGCGTTGAAGCCACGCCAGTGCCAGCTGTGCTCGCCGAATGCCAGATCGTAATCGGGCCCGCGCAGCAGCAACGGGCACGGCAGCGCGGTGGCTTTTTCACGAATCGGCGCTGGCGGCTTCAGATCGCCGCAAATAGCCGGCACGCCAGCGCGGAAAATGCCGGCCTTCTCGAATGCTACCGACTCACGGGTGTCGCCCAGGTAGTCTGCATGGTCGAGGCCAATGCTGGTGATCAGCGCCAGATCCGGGTCGATCAGGTTGACCGTGTCCAGTCGACCGCCCAGACCTACTTCCAATACCGCCGCATCCAGGCCGCTGCGCTGGAACAACCAGAACGCGGCCAGGGTGCCAACTTCGAAATAGGTCAGGGAGGTTTCGCCACGGGCCGCTTCAACGGCGGCGAAGGCTTCGCAAAGCGCGGCGTCAGTGGCTTCCACTCCCGCCACTTGCACGCGTTCGTTGTAACGCAGCAGGTGGGGCGAGCTGTAGACGCCCACTTTCAGCCCCTGCTCGGCAAGCATCGAGGCGAGAAAGGCGCAGGTTGAGCCTTTGCCATTGGTGCCGGTCACGGTGATGACTCTGGCCGCTGGCCGCCCCAGACCGAGGCGGCCGGCCACCTCGCGGGTGCGATCCAGGCCCATGTCGATGGCCACCGGGTGCAGTTGCTCCAGATAGCTCAACCACTCAGCCAGGTTGCGCTGCACCGTGGGCTGGGTCATGCGCTGATAGGCGCAGGGATTGCGACCGGGGTCGGAAGGTTCTGCATTTGCGCCAGCAAACGGGCGAGACGAGGACGCAATTCCTGACGGGAAATGATCATGTCGATGGCGCCGTGGGCCAGCAGGAATTCGCTGCGCTGGAAGCCTTCTGGCAGTTTTTCACGCACGGTTTGCTCGATCACTCGCGGACCAGCAAAACCGATCAGCGCTTTGGGCTCAGCGACAATTACGTCGCCCAACATGGCCAAGCTGGCCGACACGCCGCCGTAGACCGGGTCGGTCAGTACGGAAATAAACGGCACGCCCTCTTCACGCAAGCGGGCCAATACGGCCGAAGTCTTGGCCATTTGCATCAGCGAGATCAACGCTTCCTGCATACGCGCGCCACCGGAGGCGGCGAAGCACACCAGCGGGCAACGCTCTTTCAGCGCGACGTTGGCGGCCTGAACAAAACGCTCGCCAACGATGGCGCCCATCGAGCCACCCATGAAGGCGAACTCAAACGCGCACGCGACCACAGGCAGGTCTTGCAAGGTGCCGCGCATAGCGATCAGCGCATCTTTTTCGCCGGTCTGCTTTTGCGCCGCGGTGAGGCGGTCTTTGTACTTTTTACTGTCGCGGAATTTCAGGCGATCAACCGGCTCGAGATCAGCGGCGATTTCTTCGCGCCCCTCGGGGTCGAGGAAGATGTCCAGACGAGCGCGGGCATCGATGCGCATGTGGTGGTTGCACTTGGGGCAAACATCCAGGGTTTTCTCCAGCTCAGGACGGTAAAGCACCGCTTCGCAGGACGGGCATTTGTGCCACAGCCCCTCGGGGACAGAGCTCTTTTTCACCTCGGAACGCATGATCGATGGGATCAGCTTGTCTACCAGCCAGTTACTCATGCACTCATTCTCCAAAGCTGTTGGCCTGTACAGGCGGCGTTACCGCAGCCTGTCGCAAAGCAAAAAATTCAGGTTGGCGGTCCGGTCGATCACCTGAGGTGTCGCCTCAGACCCGCTGATGCCGCTCATTGCCGTATGGGTTTAACCGCAACGAGGCGGCGAAGTTCACGCGCCTTGCGCAGCGACAGGGTTATGGACGGCACATGATGGCCAGCCGTCACATGCCTGGCGGGCGTTTCACGCGCCCTTTACGGCGCGGATAAACGCCTGCACTTTCGACGTACTTTTAATGCCTTTGCTCTGCTCTACCCCACCGCTGACATCCACGGCATACGGCTGCACCTGCTCAATCGCGGCCCGCACATTCTCAGGCGTCAGCCCGCCGGCCAGGATAATCGGCTTGGTCGCCTGCTTTGGCACCAACGCCCAATCAAACGCCTCACCGGTGCCGCCGGGAACGCCCGCAACAAAGGTGTCCAGCAGAATGCCTGAAGCCTCGGGGTAAAGCGCGATCATTGACGCAACGTCATCGCCGGTACGCACCCGCAGGGCTTTGATATACGGGCGGCCGTAACCGGCACAATCGGCGGCCGCTTCGTCGCCATGGAATTGCAGAAGGTCCAGCGGCACCTGTTGCAGCAAGGCTTCCAACTCAGTGCGCGGCATATCAACGAATAGCCCGACCGTGGTCACGAATGGCGGCAGCGCGGCGATGATGGCGGCGGCTCGCTCTGCCGTCATCGCCCGCGGGCTGTTGGCGAAGAACACAAAACCCAACGCGTCGGCGCCCGCCTCGATGGCCGCGAGTGCGTCTTCAAGGCGGGTGATGCCACAGATTTTGCTACGAACGACGGACACGGCAGACACCTGAATAACCGGCTGTTGAACACAAGGCCTGGAATGGTAGCAAAGGCAATCGGCAGGCGTCAGCCAAGGTCCGGCAGACCCGAGAGGAAATGCGGCCCGATATAGCGCTCCGGCAACACAAACTCCGCCGGGTATTCGACCTGCACCAGGTACAAGCCGAACGGATGCGCCGTTACCCCGCCCGTGCGGCGAATGCGCGACTCCAGCACCACTTTCATCCATTCCACCGGCCGCTCGCCCGCGCCGATGGTCATCAGCACGCCGGCAATGTTACGCACCATGTGGTGCAGAAAGGCGTTGGCGCGCAGGTCCAGCACAATCATTTTGCCGTGCTGCGTCACGCGAAGGTGGTGCATCTTTTTAATCGGCGATTTCGCTTGGCATTGGCCGGCGCGGAAGGCGCTGAAGTCATGCTCACCGACCAAATACTGAGCCGCTTCGCGCATGCGCTCGACGTCCAGCGGCCGGTGGTTCCAGGTGATCTCCTCACCCAAATGCGCCGGTCGGATCTGGTCGTTGTAGATGACGTAGCGGTAGCGCCGGGCGATGGCTTTGAAGCGGGCGTGAAAGTGCGCCGGCATCACCTTGGCCCACGTCACGCTGATGTCGTGGGGCAAGTTGATATTGGCGCCCATCACCCAGGCTTTCAGGCTGCGCTCGGCTTGGGTGTCGAAGTGCACAACCTGCCCGCAGGCGTGAACACCGGCGTCGGTGCGGCCGGCACACAGCAGCGTGACCGGCGAATCGGCGACCCGCGACAGGGCTTTTTCCAGCTCTTCCTGCACAGTCGCCACACCCGAGGCCTGGCGCTGCCAGCCGCGGTAACGGGAGCCTTTGTATTCAACGCCGAGGGCGATTCTGGAAAAGCCAACGGCGGCCATTTCGGCCGCCGCTGTGGGTATTGCTTCAGTCATTAATCAGACGATACGGGCGATCAGCTCGCGCGCTTCCTGTTGTTGAACGTCGGTGCCTTCGCTGATCACTTCGTCGAGGATGTCGCGGGCGCCTTCGGAGTCACCCATGTCGATGTAGGCGCGGGCCAGATCGAGCTTGGTGGCGGTTTCGTCGGTACCGGAGAGGAAGTCGAAATCATCGTCGGCGTCCAGGCTGGCCACCGATGGGCTGGCAGCCGGGGCGATCAACGAGTCGAAGTCGTCTTCTTCTGGGAGGTCCAGCTTGTCATTCATCTGATCCAGCTCGGCAGTCACTTCGTCCAGTTTGGCGGCGAACGTTTCGTTGGTTACTGGTGCGCTTGGCTCATCGTCAGCCAGCGACAGATCGAAGTCGGCTGGCAGCTCGTGCTCGGCGTCCAGGCCAGCGTGCAGCTCTGGCGTAGCGTCAGGTTCCAAGTTCAGATCAGCGAAATCGTTACTGCTGGTGGTGCTGTTCAGGTCGTCGTCCAGGCTTAGCAGGAAGTCGTCTTCTTCGCTGGTGGCGCTGGCTTTCGGCTCGTCCAGATCCAGGCTGAAATCGGCCAGGTCGTCGCTGAGAGCGGCGTTGCTGGTGGTGCTTGGGGTGTCGTCCAGGCTCAGGTCGAAGTCCAGGTCGCTCATGCCGCTGGCGGCTGGGCTAGTGGTCGAAGACAGCGCCAGCTCGTCATCCAGGCTCAGGTCACCGAAGTCGTTCAGCGAGTCGTTGCCGGCGGCGTTCAGGTCGCGATCCAGTTCAGCTTCCAGGTCGTCCAGGCTCAAGTCCATGTCGTCGGCTGGCTGAGCGGCCAGTGGCGCAGGTTCGTCGAGGGTCAGGTCGTCGAGGCTGAAGTTGTCGGCGTCGCTGTTGTTGAAATCATCGTTGTGGTTATCAAGCGCCGAGGCAGCCATTACGCCAGCGAACGCGCCGAGTGCCGCAGCGCCCATGCCTGGGTAGCGGGATTTCAGCTGTTCAACTTCGCTGTGGGCGCCGCCGATTTCGTTCAGCTCACGCTCTTGACGAGCAAAGCCTTCCTGGTCGCCCAGCTCGGCCTGCACTTCCATCAGTTTCAAGCGCAGATCCGCGCGGTGCGGTTCGTTGTTGATGGCGTCTTGCAGCAGCTCGGCAGCCTGAGTGAAGCGACCGTAGGCGATGTAGATGTCGGCTTCGCCGAGCACGTCGCCGGTTTGCGCGGTCACGCGCTCTTCTTTGACCGGTGCGAAGTTGTCGTCGGTGGCGTCGTCCAGGCCGGCGAACGAGGTATCTGGGGTATCCAGATCGTTGTCGAACGGGCTTTGCTCTTCGTGGATGTGAATCTCGTTGTGCAGTGCAGCTTCTTTCTGTGCATTGCGGCGCGACAGCACCATCAAGCCGATCAGCAGCAACAACAGCGCGCCACCGCCGGCGATGCCAAGCATCATCGGGTTGGCCATCAGGTCATCGACAAAGCTGGTTTCTGCGGCTGGCTCAGGCGCGGACACAACAGCGGGCTTCGGCTTGGCCGGGGCTTCGGCTGGCTTAGGCGCTGGCGCTGGCGCTGGCGCGGCTTCGGCTGGGGTTTTGGCGGCTTCAGCAGCCGATTTCTCGGCCGGTTCTTCGCTGTAGTTGTAGTCGGTCTCGCCGCTTGCGTTCGCAGCCGGCGCTGGGGTTGCAGGAGTTGCAGCCGGGGCCGCTAGCGTGGTTTCAGCTGGCTTGGCGGCGTCCACGGTCGGTGCCGGTGCCGGTGCCGGCGCAGCAGCGCTTGGAGCGGTGGCTGGAGCAGGGGTTTCGACCTTGGCCGGTGCGGCTGGCGCGGCCGAAGCGCTCGGCGTTGCGGTTGCCGTCGAGGAGCCCGCTGGGGCAGTTGCGGCGGCTGGCTGTTTGGCTTTGGCAGCTAGGTCGGCCTGCAGCTTGGCCATCTGGCTGTCTTTGAGCTGGAGCAGGCGATTGAGCTTGTCGACCTGGCTTTGCAGATCGCCCATGCGGCTCTTCAGCTCGTCGTTCTCACGGCGAGTGGAATCCAGGCTTTCTTTGGTAACTGCCAGCTTGTCGTTAAGCGCCTTGGTGTCACCACCGGTGCCTTTGTCGGCGCCGCGAGTGGCTTTACCGGCATCACCGGACAACAACTTGAGGCTGTCTTTATCTTCGGCTTTCGCAGGCGCGGCGCCAGCGGTGTCGCGCTTGGTGGCGTCCAACTGACGCGCACCGGTAGCAGCTACGCTGCGGCGTTCACGCCAAGCGGCGTTCTGCGAAGCCACCTGGGCAATCGCTTCGCTCTGCGAGCGCGACTTGATCTGTTGATCGTCAGGCAGGCGCAGCACCTGGCCGCTTTTCATGCGGTTGATGTTGCCGTCGACGAAGGCATCAGGGTTGAGGTCCTGAATGGCCAACATGGCCTGGTGCACCGAGCCACCAGAGCGGGTGCGCTGGGCCACTTCCCACAGCGTGTCGCTGGAGGTGGTTTTGTAGGTGTCGTCGGCCACTTTGCCAGCCGGTGCGGCGGCAGGTGCCGGAGCTGGCGCAGGCGTTGCCGGGCGGGCGGCAGGTGCCGACGGCGCAGGTGCAGCGGCGACCGGTGCGGCTGGACGTACGGTAGGCGCTACGGCGGCCGGCTTGCTTGCAGGTTTGGCGGCCGGCGCAGCCACAGGCGGCTTGGGCGCGGCAGCGGCGGCAGTTTGTGGGGAATAAAGCGGCGGATCGAGCAGCAGGGTGTATTCGCGCATTACGCGGCCGCTCGGCCACAGCACTTCCACGAGGAAGTTCAAGTAAGGCTCGCGAACCGGTTTGCTGGAAGTCACGCGAATAACGCTCTTGCCATTAGGCTTGAGCACCGGCGTGAACTTGAGATCAGTTAGAAAGTATTGACGGTCAATACCGGCTTTATTGAATTCTTCAGGGGATGCCAGATTCGGAACCACCTCGTTAGAAGCCAGATCCCGAACTTCGACGAGTTCGATTTCTGCGTCCAATGGCTGATTCAGCGCCGACTTCAGGGTCACTTCCCCGAGCCCCAACGCGTGCGCCATACCGGACGTCAGCGCCGAAGCAGCCGCGATTGCCAGCACCAGTTTGCGAACCCGAGCCATAGCGATATCCCTTGTTTTATCTTTCTTCTCGAACTGCGAGAGGGTCTTATTACAGTTGCTGCCTGTTCCGCCTTGCGGCGGCTCCCCAACCAACAACAGCTCAGCCCCCGGTTGTACCAAGATAGGCCAAGCTAGAATGATTCTTCAAATTTCTAGGTAAGTATCTTTTACAGATAGTGTTTTATCAATAACTCAGCAATTTGCACAGCGTTCAGAGCGGCGCCTTTGCGCACATTATCAGACGCAATCCACAAATTGAGTTCGGACAAATCGTCGAATCCGACACGAACCCGTCCGACATAGATCACATCCTGGCCAACGGCGTCCCCGACCACGGTCGGATAATCGCCCTCTTCCACCAGTTCGATGCCCTCGGCCGCTTCCAACGCGGCGTTCACCGCAGCCACATCCACGGCGTTGGAACACTGCAACGAAACGCTCAGGCTGTCGCCGAAAAACACAGGCGCGAGCACGCAGGTGGCGGACACCTTGAGGTCTGCCTTGGCCATCACCGCTTTCAGCTCTTCAACCAGGCGCTTCTCTACGCGGCTGAAACCACTGGCATCCGGCTTACCCACCTGCGCCAATACGTTGAAAGCCACCTGACGATCAAAGAAGCGCGGCTCCAGCGGACGCACATTTAGCAATTCCGCTGTTTGTCGGGCGAGTTCCGACACCCCTTCCCGACCGACACTCGAAATCGCCAGACATGCCGTCGTTGTCACCCGCTGGATATCCAACACCGCGCGCAAAGGCGCCAGCGCGACGGCCAAGGCAATCACGCAAGGACTCGGGCTGCTGATCTGGAACGGTGCTTTAAGCTGTTCCAACACATCGGCATTGGCCTCGGGCACCAGCAGCGGCGCCTCGGCGGCTGGCAGCGCGCCGGACAAGTCGATCAAATGGCAACCGGCGGCCTGGGCACGAACGGCGAAACTATGGGTGACCTGCTCGGCAGCGGCGAAAAAGACCAGTTGCACCTGTTTGAAATCGAATTGCTCAACCTCACGCACCCGCACGTTTTTGCCACGGAACGGCACCGAGGCGCCGGCCGATTCGATGCTGGCCAGCAGGTGCAGGTTGCCAATGGGGAATTCGCGCTCTTCGAGCACTTGAACGAGGGTTTCGCCGACGGTGCCGGTGGCGCCAATGATGGCGATATCGAGAGTCTGGCTCATGCTGCTACCTCTGTTGAAAGCCGGGTGTAACGCGGGGAGCGGCACTGTACCCGCCCGCACATAAAAAAACAGCCTTGGTGTTGCACAGGCGTTAACCCGTGCGCTCCAAGGCTGTTTTTTTTAAAGCGTCTGTCTGTGCGCCCTTCCCTTCTTTATAGAAAGGATTGCGGCGATTAGCGCTCCAGCAGAATTCGCAACATGCGGCGCAGCGGCTCAGCGGCGCCCCACAGCAGTTGGTCGCCCACGGTGAAAGCGCCCAGGTACTGCGAACCCATGTTCAGCTTGCGCAGGCGGCCAACCGGAACGGTCAGGGTGCCGGTCACAGCAGTCGGGGTCAGTTCCTTGATGCTCAGCTCGCGCTGGTTTGGCACCAGTTTTACCCAAGGGTTGTGTTGGCTGATCAGGCCTTCGATGTCGCTCAGCGGCACGTCTTTGTTCAGCTTCAGGGTCAGCGCCTGGCTGTGGCAACGCATGGCGCCGATACGAACGCAGATGCCGTCAACCGGAATCGGGCTCTTGAAGCGGCCCAGAATCTTGTTGGTCTCGGCCTGGCCTTTCCACTCTTCACGGCTTTGGCCGTTGGGCAATTCCTTGTCGATCCAAGGAATCAGGCTGCCAGCCAACGGCACACCGAAGTTTTCGGTGGGGAACGCGTCGCCGCGCATGGCTTCAGCCACTTTGCGATCAATGTCGAGGATGGCGCTAGCCGGGTTGGCCAGTTCATCGGCGACAGCGGCGTGGGTGGCGCCCATTTGCTTGATCAGCTCGCGCATGTTTTGCGCACCGGCGCCCGAGGCCGCCTGGTAGGTCATGGCGTTCATCCACTCCACCAGACCGGCTTCGAACAAACCGCCCAATGCCATCAGCATCAAGCTGACGGTGCAGTTGCCGCCGATGTAGTTCTTGGTGCCAGCGTCCAGCGCCTGATCGATGACCTTGCGGTTCACCGGGTCGAGCACGATCACCGAGTTGTCGTCCATACGCAGCGAGGATGCCGCGTCGATCCAGTAACCGTTCCAGCCCGCTTCGCGCAGCTTGGGGAATACTTCGCTGGTGTAGTCGCCGCCCTGGCAGGTCAGGATTACATCGAGGCCTTTAAGCTCTTCAATGCTGTAAGCGTCTTTGAGCGGCGCAATGTCTTTACCCACGGCCGGGCCTTGGCCGCCGACATTGGAGGTAGTGAAGAACACCGGCTCGATCAAATCGAAATCCTGCTCTTCGAGCATCCGCTGCATGAGTACGGAACCGACCATCCCGCGCCAACCGATCAGACCTACACGCTTCATCGCAACTACACCTTAAGAAAACATGAATACGAACCCCCGCTTTCGAGGGGGTCGCAGAGAGTAACCGAGTTGATGTCGCCCGTGCGACCCCGAAAGCGGTTGTTGCTTGGCGCCGCTATTTACAGCTCACGCAGCGCTTTTACTACGGCGTCACCCATTTCGCGGGTGCCGACCTTTTTGCAGCCTTCCGACCAGATATCACCGGTGCGCAAGCCTTGGTCCAGCACCACGCCGACCGCTTTCTCGATGGCGTCGGCCGCCGCGTTCTGGTTGAAGCTGTAACGCAGCAGCATGGACACCGAGAGAATGGTCGCCAACGGGTTGGCAATGCCTTGGCCCGCGATGTCCGGGGCAGAACCGTGGGACGGCTCGTACATGCCCTTGTTGTTGGCATCCAGCGAGGCGGACGGCAGCATGCCGATAGAACCGGTCAGCATGGAAGCCTCATCCGACAGAATGTCGCCGAACATGTTGTCGGTCACCAGCACGTCGAATTGCTTGGGCGCGCGCACCAGTTGCATGGCGGCGTTATCGACATACATATGGCTGAGTTCGACGTCCGGGTAATCCTTGGCCACTTCTTCAACCACTTCGCGCCACAGTTGGCTGGACGCGAGTACGTTGGCCTTGTCGACCGAGCACAGCTTCTTGCCACGCACGCGCGCCATGTCAAAACCGACACGGGCGATACGGGCGATTTCGCTTTCGCTGTACGGCAGGGTGTCGAAGGCAAAACGCTCGCCGTTTTCCAGTTGCTTGGTGCCGCGCGGCGCGCCGAAGTAGATGCCGCCGGTCAGCTCACGGACGATCAGAATATCCAGGCCCGCGACGATGTCGCGCTTGAGCGACGAGGCGTCAGCCAGTTGCGGATACAGAATGGCCGGACGCAGGTTGGCGAACAGGCCAAGGGCCGAACGAATTTTCAGCAAGCCACGCTCAGGGCGAATGTCGCGTTCGATCTTGTCCCATTTCGGGCCGCCGACGGCGCCCAGCAAGATGGCGTCCGCAGCCTGAGCACGGGCCAGGGTTTCGTCGGCTAGCGGCACGCCGTGCTTATCAATGGCGGCGCCGCCGATGACGTCTTCACTGAATTCAAAACCCAGCTGGAATTTGTCGTTGGCCAGTTCGAGCACTTTCACCGCTTCGGCGGTGATTTCTGGGCCGATGCCATCGCCGGGGAGAATCAGGATTTGCTTGCTCATAGGTTCCTCAAATTAATAAATGGACGGGCTTGGGGGCGCGTCTTCAGAAATCTTGAATTTCACATCGGCGGTTCCGCGGGCGGGGGGCCGATGGTTTGAATCCGGTGTTGGTCGCGGATCACCGTCTCCTGAACGACTCTGGATTCCCGCCGAACACCGTCTCCCGAACGACCCCTGGATCCCCGCGTTCGCGAGGATGACGGAGCCATTTGACCCACCACCGTCATTCCCGCGAAAGCGGGAATCCAGAATGTCTCGTCGAGCACCTTCTCCTGAACGAGCCTGGATCCCCGCGTTCGCGAGGATGACGGTGGTGGTTGACCTATCTCCGTCATTCCCGCGAGGATGACAGTGGTTGCAATCCTTACTTCTCAGCCCACACCACCAACACATCCGTACTAAACGTACCGTCTTCACCAATCTCAAAATACTCACGCACTTCCGCGCCCATCGCTTGCTGCAGTTCGCGAATCGCGACGCGCAAGTTGTGCGGCGTGCGCATGCGTTCCACCCACGAGCTGTATTCCAGTTGCAAACGCTGGCGGCTGTAGCTGCGGGTGTGCAGGCCGGCATCGCTGATAAAACGCAGCCATTCGCTTGCAGCGTAGTTGCGCACATGGCTGGTGTCGCGCAGCACTTCCACGGTTTGCAGATAGGTGTCGAGCAGCGGCTTGCCCGGCGACATCACGTCGATAAACGCCGCCACCCCGCCCGGCTTCAATACACGCCGCACTTCGCGCAGGGCCTGGCCGACGTCGCTCCAGTGGTGCGCCGAATAACGGCTGAAGACGAAATCGAATTCGCCATCCGCGAACGGCAGCTGCTCGGCAGCGCCGTGCTGGGTGCGGATGTTGCTCAGCCCGCGCTCGGCAGCAGCATGGTTGACCACGTCGAGCATTTTCTCCGACAGGTCGTAGGCCACCACTTCGCGTACCAGGGGCGCGGCATAAAAACTGACGTGCCCGGCACCACAGCCCAAGTCCAGCACCCGCGCCGCGTCACGACCGGCCAGCTCGGCCTGTAGCAGAGCGAATTCAGGACCTTGGGCGTGCACAGCACTGCTCAGGTAGGCGGCAGCCTGTTCACCGAATTGTTTCTGTACAACTTGAGCGTGGGCGTTGCTGGTCATGGTGACCTCCTTGTGTGGCGCAGCTTTTAACCGCGCCGGGGCTGTTCGCGAGCAAGCTCGCTCCTACAGAGAATGTGAGGCTCGTAGGAGCGAGCTTGCTCGCGAAGCTTTTAATCGCGAAACAACCACGGTTGCGAAGCGCGGTGCTTGGTTTCAAACGTGCTGATCGCCGCGGCGTCCTGCAAAGTCAGGCCGATGTCGTCCAGGCCGTTGAGCAGGCAGTGTTTGCGGAACGCGTCGACGTCAAAACCAATCACTTTGCCGTCGGCGCGAGTCACGGTTTGTGCGGCCAGGTCGACGCTGAGTTGGTAGCCGACGTTGGCTTCCACCAGGTGGAACAATTCGTCCACTTCGGCTTCCGGCAAGATGATCGGCAGCAAGCCGTTCTTGAAGCTGTTGTTGAAGAAGATGTCGGCATAGCTCGGCGCGATGATGGCGCGGAAACCGTACTCTTCGAGTGCCCACGGGGCGTGCTCGCGGCTGGAGCCGCAGCCGAAGTTCTCGCGGGCCAACAAGACGCTGGCGCCTTGGTAGCGCGGATGGTTGAGCACGAAGTCTTTGTTGATTGGGCGCGTGGAGTTGTCCTGGTTCGGCTGCCCGACATCCAGGTAACGCCACTCGTCGAACAGGTTCGGACCAAAACCGGTGCGCTTGATCGATTTCAAGAATTGCTTGGGGATGATCTGGTCAGTGTCGACGTTGGCGCGATCCAAAGGAGCGACCAGGCCGGTGTGCTGGGTAAACGCTTTCATGTGCTGGTCCTCAAGCCTGGGTCAATTCGCGAACGTCGATAAAGCGGCCGGTTACCGCAGCGGCGGCGGCCATCGCCGGGCTCACCAGGTGGGTGCGCCCACCGGCGCCCTGGCGGCCTTCGAAGTTGCGGTTGGAGGTGGAGGCGCAATGCTCGCCGCTGCCGAGTTTGTCCGGGTTCATCGCCAGGCACATGGAGCAGCCTGGTTCGCGCCATTCAAAACCGGCTTCGAGGAAAATGGTGTGTAGCCCTTCTTCTTCGGCCTGCGCTTTCACCAGACCGGAGCCCGGCACCACCATCGCCTGCTTGATGGTCGAGGCCACTTTGCGGCCTTTGGCGACCACGGCAGCAGCGCGCAAGTCTTCGATACGGGAGTTGGTGCACGAACCAATGAACACGCGGTCGAGCTGGATATCGGTGATCGCCTGGTTGGCGGCCAAACCCATGTATTTCAGTGCGCGTTCGATGGAGTCTTTTTTCACCGGGTCGGACTCTTTGCTCGGGTCCGGCACGTTGGCGTCGACCGGCAACACCATTTCCGGCGAGGTGCCCCAGGTCACTTGCGGCTGAATGTCGGCGGCGTTGAGTTCGACCACGGTGTCGAACACCGCGTCTTCGTCGGAAACCAAGTCTTTCCAGGCCTCAACAGCGGCGTCCCAATCGGCGCCTTTCGGTGCGAACGGACGGCCCTGAATGTAGGCGACGGTTTTCTCATCCGCGGCCACCAAGCCCACGCGAGCGCCGGCTTCGATGGACATGTTGCAGATGGTCATGCGCCCTTCAATCGACAAGTCGCGGATTGCGCTGCCCGCAAATTCCAATGCATGGCCGTTGCCGCCCGCCGTGCCAATTTTGCCGATCACGGCCAGCACGATGTCTTTGGCGGTGACGCCGAACGGCAATTGGCCTTCGACGCGCACCTGCATGTTTTTCATTTTCTTGGCCACCAAGCACTGAGTGGCGAGCACGTGCTCGACCTCCGAGGTGCCGATGCCGTGGGCCAGCGCGCCGAACGCGCCGTGGGTCGAGGTGTGCGAGTCGCCGCACACCACGGTCATGCCCGGCAAGGTAGCGCCCTGCTCCGGGCCGACGACGTGAACGATGCCCTGACGGATGTCGTTCATTTTGAATTCGAGAATGCCGAATTCGTCGCAGTTGTCGTCCAGGGTTTGCACCTGAATGCGCGACACTTCGTCAGCGATGGCCGCGATGCCGCCTTTGCGCTCGGTGAGCGTGGTCGGCACGTTGTGGTCCGGGGTGGCGATGTTGGCGTCAATGCGCCACGGTTTGCGCCCGGCCAGACGCAGACCTTCAAACGCTTGCGGCGACGTCACTTCGTGAAGGATGTGGCGGTCGATGTAGATCAGCGACGAGCCATCGTCACGCCGTTTTACCTCGTGCGCTTCCCAAAGTTTGTCGTAGAGCGTCTTGCCGGCCATCAGTTATTCCTCATCAGGTTTGCGTTTGGGCCTTGTCGGCTGAGCGTTTGCCCCTGTCCGAATAACCCTTCTGCTTATGGGGTTGGATCGTAAGGACTTGCTTTAAATAACTCAAATTCATATTTTTCATACTTTGGATAACCAAGTGGAATCCCAGTATGGATCTGGCCAACCTCAACGCCTTTATCGCCATCGCCGAAACCGCCAGCTTCTCCGGCGCCGGCGAGCGTCTACACCTCACCCAACCGGCCATCAGCAAACGCATCGCCAGCCTTGAGCAGCAGTTGAACATGCGCCTGTTCGACCGCCTTGGCCGCGAGGTGAGCCTGACCGAAGCGGGCCGCGCCCTGCTGCCGCGTGCGTATCAGATTCTCAACGTGCTGGATGATACGCGCCGCGCCCTGAGCAACCTCAATGGCGAAATCAGTGGGCGGTTGACCCTGGCCACCAGCCACCACATCGGCCTGCACCGCCTGCCGTCGTTGCTACGCGCCTTTACCCGCGCCTATCCGCAGGTTGCGTTGGATATTCAGTTTATGGACTCGGAAGTGGCCTATGAGGAAATCCTCCATGGCCGTGCCGAGGTGGCGGTGATTACGCTGGCACCGCAAACGCACGCGCCGGTGCGTGCCGTACCGGTGTGGGACGACCCGTTGGACTTTGTGGCCGCCCCCGAGCACCCACTGGCGCGGCTGAGGAAAATCAACCTCAAGGCCATCGCCGAGCACCCCGCGGTATTTCCGGGCGAAAACACGTTTACCAACCGCATCGTCAGCAAGCTGTTTGCCGAACAGAGCCTGACGCCCAATATCGGCATGAGCACCAACTACCTGGAGACCATCAAGATGATGGTCTCCATCGGCCTGGCCTGGAGCGTATTGCCGCGCACCATGCTCGATGACCAAGTGGCGCGCCTGCCTATTCCGGGCATTCAGTTGCGTCGCCAATTGGGCTACATCTTTCATACCGAACGAACCCTGTCCAACGCAGCCAAAGCGTTTATGGCGCTGCTGGACGCCCAACGCGAAGAAACGCCGCGCAGCGATCAATAGTGGCGTCTTGCCTAAGCGGGCAGGCAGACGCTAACGTGCTACACATAATGATAAGAAGGGCGAGCCCATGACCCCACCCCGCTTGCATGTAACCGCGTCGTACCCCTCCGTCGAATGGGGCATTTATGCCCAAACCATCTGATTCCCTGCCGCCACGGCCGCATATTCCTGTGTCCGACCCGGTCGAACGGGAAAAAGCCTGGCAAGACGCACCGCGCCTGCTCGCCGCACTCAATGGCGCGCGCCTCGGCGCCTGGCACTGGGAACTGGAAACCGGCCGTATCAACTGGTCGCGCGGTGCCCAGGCGATTTTCGGCCTCGACCCCAACCGCCCGGTGCGCCAGCCGGTCGACTACTTCTCGCTGATACCCGAAGACGAGCGCGACACGGTTCAGACCCTGTTCCAGGAAGCCATCAGCGGTTTGCCCACTACCCGCGCCTTTCGCCACCGCATTCGCTGGCCGGACGGCAGCCTGCACTGGCTGGAAATTTCCGGCAGCCTGCAGCGCGACGATGACGGCAAGCCAAGCATGATGGGCGTGATCCGCGACGTCACTGAACAGCAAGAGCGCGAACACGCCTTACGCGCCTCCGAGCAGCGCTTCGCCAGCCTGTTCCACCTCAGCCCCGACGTCATTTTGTTGGTGCGCTATGAAGACAACGTGCTCATTGCCACCAATCAGCACTTCGAAACCCTGTTTGGCTGGGCGCCCGAGGCGTGCATTGGGCGGTCGGTGGGCGAGCTTAAATTGTGGGCCGACCCCGGGCAGCACGAGCAATATTTGCTCGACCTGACGCAAACCATCGAACCCGTAAGCCACGAAGTGCAGCTACGCACACAAGACAGCCGTGTGTTGGACGGGCGCCTATCCAGCCAACTGATCGAGCTGGAAGATCAAAGTTTGATCCTCAGCACCTTTCTCGACCTCAGCGAGCACAAGCGTCGCGAGCAAGCGTTGCGGGCCAATGAAGACAAATTCGCCAAAGCCTTTCGCAACACGCCGGACGCCGTGGTGATCACCGACTACCCCACGGGCGAATTCATTGAGGTCAATCCCGGTTTCGAAGCCCAGTTCGGCTGGAGCGCCGCCGAGGCGCTTGGCCGCAGCTCGACCCAGTTGGGCTTGTGGCACAACATTGATGATCGTCGGCGCATGCTCGAAACCCTGGAGCAGAAAGGCCGCATCGAGCAGCTGGAAATCGTGCTGCACGACCGCGCCGGCCGGCAGAGCGTCAATGTGGTATTCGGCGGCAAGATCGAGCTGGATGGTCGCCCCTGCCTGGTGTTGTCGATGCGCAACATCACCCAGCAGCGCGAACAGGAACAGGAACTGCGCGACAGCCGCGAGCGGCTTTCCCTGGCCCTGGAGTCTGCGGAATTAGGCACGTGGGATTGGCACATTCCGAGCAACATGCTGTACGGCTCGCCGCGCGCTTCGCAGTTGCATGGCATGGCCAACGAGCCCTATCACGGCAGCTTCGCCAGTTTTTTCGGCAGCGTGCCGGAAGCTGAGCAGCACGCCATGCGCCAGGCGTATCGCGACGTGGTCGAGGGCGAACGCAAGGATTACCAGATCACCTACAGCTCCCAGTTCACTAACGGCGAAGTTCATTACCTGGAGAGCACCGCCAAGCTGTATCGCGACAACGACGGCCAACCGCTGCGCATGGTCGGCATTCTGATGGACATCAGCGAGCGGGTGCACCGCGTTCAGCGCCTGGCCGCGTCCGAAGAAAAATTCTCCACGCTGTTCCAGGCCAGTCCCGACCCGATTTGTGTGTCGCGCGTGGTGGACGGCGTGTTTATTGAGGTTAACCCGAGCTTTTGCAGCACCTTCGGCTGGAAGGCGGAAGACATCACGGGCAAGAGCGCCAAGGAGATCCGTTTCTGGGCCGATCCGGACGTTCGTGAGCGCCTCGGGGCGCAGTTGCGGCAGAACAAGGAACTGAACAACGTCGAGGCGCGTTACTTCACACACAGCGGTCAAGAGCTGACCTGCGCGGTGTCGAGCCGCTATATCAACGTCGACCGTCAGCTGTGCATCACCACGACCTTCCGCAACATCACCGAGCGCCAGCAGGCGCAAGCCGCGCTCAAGGCCAGCGAAGAAAAATTCGCCAAGGCGTTTCACTCAAGCCCCGACGCCATCACCATCACCGAGCGCAAAGACGGACGCTATATCGAGGTGAACGAAGGGTTCTTCCGCCTCACCGGCTTCCGCCCGGACGAAGTGATTGGCCGCACCCCCGAAGACCTCAACGTCTGGGCCAAGCCCAGCGAGCGCGAGCGCCTGGTCGAACTGCTGGAACGCGACGGTCGGGTGCATCACCTGGAAATGCTTGGCCGCCACCGCGACGGCACGCTCAAACAGGTGGAAGTGTCGGTGGAACCCATCGACCTCAACGGCCAGAGCTGCCTGTTGCTAACGGCGCGCGACATCGACGAACTGAAAAAAGCCCACGCGCAGATTCAGCACCTGGCCTACCACGACCCGCTGACCAACCTGCCCAACCGCGCCTTGCTGATGGACCGGCTGACCCAGCAGATCGCCCTGCTCACCCGCCACGACCTGCGCGGTGCGCTGCTGTTTCTCGACCTCGACCACTTCAAACACATCAACGACTCGCTGGGCCATCCGGTCGGCGACTCGGTGCTGAAAATGGTCACCGCGCGCCTGGAGGCCAGCGTGCGCCAGGAAGACACCGTGGCGCGCCTGGGTGGCGACGAGTTTGTGGTGCTGCTTTCTGGTCTGGAAGGCAAGCGCTCGGAAGTGATGCGCCAAGTGCGGCAGATCGCCGACAAGCTGCGCAAGCTACTGGCCGAGCCGATGCTGCTCGACAGCCACCGCCTGCAAGTGACGCCGAGCATGGGCATCGCGCTGATTCCCGACCACGGCAACACTCCGGCGGACCTGCTCAAGCGCGCGGACATTGCGCTGTATCGCGCCAAGGATTCCGGCCGCAACGCCATTCAAATGTTCCGCAAGAGCATGCAAGAGGCGGCCAGCGAGCGCCTGCGCCTGGAAAACGATTTGCGCCAGGCGCTGGTGCGCGGCGAATTCAACCTGCACTTTCAGCCCCAAGTCGACGCCCGCAACGGCGCCATCATCGGCGCCGAGGCGCTACTGCGCTGGAGCCACCCGACGCTCGGGCCGCAGTCGCCGGCGCAGTTTATTCATGTGCTGGAAGAAAGCGGTCTGATTCTGGAAGTCGGCGGCTGGGTGATGGCCGAAGCCTGCCACGCCTGCGCGCGGCTATTGGCTGACGGGCTGATCGCAGCTGACAACTTCAGCCTGTGCGTGAACATCAGCCCGCTGCAGTTTCGCCAGAACAACTTTGTCGAGCGGGTTTCCAACAGCCTGCGCGACAGCGAGCTGCCCCACTCGATGCTCAAGCTGGAAATCACCGAAGGCATCGTGATTCAAAACATCGACGACACCATCGCGAAAATGCTGCGCCTGAAAAAAATCGGCGTGACCTTTGCCATGGACGACTTCGGCACCGGTTATTCGTCGCTCACCTACCTCAAGCGCCTGCCGGTGGACGTGCTGAAAATTGACCAGTCGTTCGTGCGCGATGCCACCAATGATCCCAACGACGCCGAGATCATCCGCGCGATTGTGGCCATGGCGCGCAGCCTGGGGCTGGAAATGATTGCCGAGGGTGTGGAGCAACAAGACCAGCTGGATTTCCTGCTCAAGGAAGGTTGCCACTTCTATCAGGGCTATTTGTACAGCCGCCCCGTGCCACTGGCCGACTTCCGTGCCCTGCTGCCACCGGCGGTGAAACGGCCGTAAGGCAGACATGACAAGGGCGCCCTGGGGCGCCCTTGTGCTACTGACGTGGTCTGCGCAGCGCGCGACTGTTATCAGCTATTCAACGCCGGACGCGAACCCGCAATCGGGATGCGTTTTGGCTTGGCTTCTTCCGGCACTACGCGCACAAGCTCGATGCTCAGCAGGCCGTTGGCCAGGTCCGCGCTTCTGACCTCGATATGGTCAGCCAGACGGAACGACAACTTGAACGCACGCTGGGCAATGCCCTGATGCAGATAGGTGACTTCTTTGTTGGCGTCAGCCCGTTTGCCGCCGCTCACAGTCAGCACGCCGCGCTCGACTTGCAGCTCCAGGTCTTCGTCTTGGAAGCCGGCTGCAGCGACCACGATGCGGTACTGGTCGTCACCGTGTTTTTCCACGTTATAGGGTGGATACGAACTGCCCTGATCGTTGCGCATGGCGGTTTCAAACAGGTCGTTGAAACGGTCAAAGCCAACGGAGCTACGGAACAGCGGAGCCAGGGAAAATGCAGTACTCATGGTGTTTCTCTCCTGAAAAAATCAGCAAGTGGTTAAGTCCGGGACCCGACTTCGGCATCCCGTAACCGCTAGATAAGGACAGGTGAAACGTTTTCAAGAGAGCCCACAAAAAAAATCAAAAACTCGAGGCTGAAGCCTCTCCCACAGAAAACGCATCAGCTGCAGGAGCGGCTTCAGCCGCGAGCCGTTGACCCTGGAATTGCACATTCAGCAACTCATCAATCCGCACGCAATCGCTTTCCCGGCGAATCTGGCTGAACAATTCCATGGCCTGCGGGTAATTGCGGGTGAGCTGTCCCAGCCACTGTTTCAATCGCCCCGGCGCGTAACGCGGCGACAACTTTCCACGGGCTTGCAGCCAGAACGATTGCAGCAAGGGCATCAGTTCCGCCCAGGTCATCGGCACGACTTCATGCCCTGCTCGGGCCGCTGCAATTTGCCGGGCTAAGTCAGGCAAGGCCACCAGACCGCGGCCCAGCATGATGTCGTCAACACCGCTGATCTCGCGGCAGCGCCGCCAATCGTCAACGCTCCAAATTTCGCCGTTGGCGTACACCGGCACCTTGACCACTTCTTGAATGCGCGCAATCCATTCCCAGTGCGCCGGCGGCTTGTAGCCGTCGCGCTTGGTGCGGGCATGCACCACGATTTGCGCTGCGCCGCCGTCTGCCAAGGCGCGGGCGCAGTCCAGCGCGCCGTCGGGCACTTCGAAGCCCAGGCGCATTTTCGCCGTCACTGGAATGGCCGCCGGCACGCTGCGGCGAACCTCGCTGACGATGGCATGCAGCAACTCCGGCTCCTTAAGCAGAATGGCGCCGCCACGGGATTTGTTCACGGTTTTGGCTGGGCAGCCGAAGTTCAAATCCAGCACCGGCGCGCCCAACTCGCACGCCAGTGCGGCGTTATCACCGAGGCACACCGGATCGGAACCCAAAAGCTGCACACGCAGCGGTACGCCAGCTCGGGTGCGGGCGCCGTCGCGCAATTCGGGGGCCATTTTGTGCATATGCGAGGCCGGCAACAGGCGGTCGCTGACGCGGATAAATTCGGTCACGCACCAGTCGATGCCGCCCACTTGGGTCAGCACATCACGGAGGATTTCGTCGACCAAGCCTTCCATAGGCGCCAGGGCGATTTGCATAACGACAATCTCTTTAGAGCAGGCGAAAAAGGCGCCTAGTGTAGGGACGGACACGGGGCAAGGCGATGATTCAGAGTGAATTCAATTGGCCAGCATGCGGTCACAACGCATAGAACCCGATGAAAGGATGTCGTCCATGCCCATTTCCCGCCTGTTGCTCGCCCTCGCCTGCCTCGTTTGCCTGACGAGCGCCAACGCCGAATCGCTGGTACCGCCGCCGGACGTACCGCTTACCGCCGCACCCGACAGCGAAGCCATGGCGCGCCTGGTAGTGAGCCGCGACAACAACGCGCCGAACGCCTGCGCCGTGGACTTGTACGTGCAAAACCAATTGGTGGCGCAGCTCGCGCCAAAGCAGTCGATTGCTGTCGATGTGCCGCCGGGTGAGGTATCGATCAGCGTCTCGCGCGGCGGCTCGGGCTATTGCGTCAGCGACATGCCGGCCAATGCGCAGTCCGCCGTGTTTACGCCTGGGGAAACCAGAGAGTTCAAGATTGTGGTGGATGACACCGGGGCGTTTTTGTCGCCGGCTGATACTCAGGCGCCTTGATGCGGGGTTAGTCGTTTGCAGGTCTGGCCCATCGCGGCTAAAGCCGCTCCCACAGGAAGAGGAGCATTCGGCACCGGCATTTCCCTTCGAAACTCTGGATCCCCGCCTGCGCGGGGATGACGGTGCGGTTTGGAAGGTGTTCGTCATTCCCGCCGAAAAGCGGCCCCTGTAAGAGCGGCTTTAGCCGCGATGGGGTTCGCGCATCAACGCTGAAGAACCGCCGGACCGTACCCTTCGAGAAATTCCGGCGGCATGCGCTTGGGCTTGCCGGTGCTGAGTTCGATGCACACAAACGTGGTTTTCGCCCGCAGCAACGTGACGCCGTCGGCCGGGCGAATTAGCTGGAAATGCCGGCTCATGCGCAATTTCTGATCCGACTCGATAATCCAGGTCGCCACCTGCAACTCGTCGCCTTCGTAGGCGCTGGCCAGGTAATCCACCTCATGGCGCACCACCGCCATGGCGCGGTCCAGGCGGCGGTATTCGCTCAGGTCCAGGCCCAGACTCTGCGAATGCCGCCACGCGCAGCGCTCAAGCCAACTGACGTAGACCGCGTTATTGGCGTGGCCAAGCCCATCGATGTCGTCGGCGAGCACCTGCAGGTCAATTACAAACGGCGTCGGCAAATCCCAGTTCATACGTCTCTCCATGGCGGCGAGGCGGCAGTTTAGCAACGTGGGCGGATGCGGGGTACGAGATCAGATCCGTGAATAGACAGCGAAAAACTCTTAGCCCCAAGACAATCGAGAGCGAGCGAGCTAGAGCGGAGCAAGGCAAAAATGGTTTTTAAAGCGCAGTGGGCTGTAGCCCATGAGCATTTAAAAACCATTTTTAACGCAGCCCCGCCGACGCGCAGCCGATCGCTTAGTACCCCAGAAAAACAAAAGGGCCATTCCAATGGAATGACCCTTCAAAAGTCCGCAGAGCGGATAAATTGGCGTCCCCTAGGGGACTCGAACCCCTGTTACCGCCGTGAAAGGGCGGTGTCCTAGGCCACTAGACGAAGGGGACAAAACCTTCAAAAACAAGGCCAGCAATAAGCTGGCCCGTGGCAGTTCTAACAATGTTTACTGCGAAATTGGTGGAGATAAACGGGATCGAACCGTTGACCTCTTGCATGCCATGCAAGCGCTCTCCCAGCTGAGCTATACCCCCAGATTTATCGCCTCTCGGCTCACAGCACCTTGCGGTGTTGCACTTTAAATCGTGGCGTCCCCTAGGGGACTCGAACCCCTGTTACCGCCGTGAAAGGGCGGTGTCCTAGGCCACTAGACGAAGGGGACGCAAAACCCTTCTAACAACTCAACCCGTTCCAGGAACCGGTTGTGGCAAGCCTTTCGGCTTTAGAGATTGGTGGAGCTAAACGGGATCGAACCGTTGACCTCTTGCATGCCATGCAAGCGCTCTCCCAGCTGAGCTATAGCCCCATCTCGAGGACGGGGCGCATGTTAAGCGTGAGCCTTGGGGCTGTCAACACTATTTTTCCTACATACTTATTTTTTATGCTGGAAGAACAACTACTTACCCTGCCCTCCCAGCATTTTCAGCGCTTACCGCCGTGCAATAAAGCGCCTTAAGCGATGCTCGCCAGCAGCTTTTCCCACTCTTTTGTTTCCTTTTTCGACACGCCGCCCAGCAATTCAATGGCCTGGCGCAAGCGGAAACGCGTGAGGTCCGGGCCGAGAATTTCCATGGCATCCAGCACCGACACCGAGCTGGCCTGGCCGGTGATGGCGACAAACATCAGCGGCATGGCATCGCGCAGTTTCAGTTCCAGATGCTCGACCACGGCCTGAATACAGCCGGTGATCTTGTCTTTTTCCCACTGACGCAGCGATTCGAGCTTCCACAGAATCAACTGCATCACTTGGCGCACCTGCTCCGGCGATAGCTTTTTATGCTCGAACTGCGCGGCATCCAGCGGCAAGGCACCGGCGAAGAAGAAGTTGGCCAGCGGCGCGACCTGACTCAGGGTTTCTACCCGGCCCTGGACGTGCGGGGCGATTTGCATCAGGTATTCGGGGTTCAACGCCCACTTCTGCACCTGCGCGGCGAAATCTTCGACGCTCAGTTCGCGAATCCACTGGCCGTTGAGCCAGGACAGTTTTTCCAGATCGAAAATCGGCCCGCCCAACGACACGCGCTGGATGTCGAAGTGCTCGACCATCTCGTCCAGGGTGAATTTCTCGCGCTCGTCCGGCATCGACCAGCCCATGCGGCCCAAGTAGTTGAGCATTGCTTGCGGCAGATAGCCCATGCGCTCGTAGAACGTAATCGAGGTGGGGTTCTTGCGTTTGGACAGCTTGCTTTTGTCCGGATTGCGCAGCAGCGGCATGTAGCACAGCTGCGGTTGTTCCCAGCCGAAATACTCGTACAGCTTGATCAGCTTGGGCGCCGAGGGCAGCCATTCTTCGCCACGCAATACGTGGGTGATGCCCATCAGGTGATCGTCGACCACGTTGGCGAGGAAGTAGGTCGGCAGGCCATCGGTCTTCATCAGCACTTGCATGTCCATGCGGTCCCATGGAATTTCGACCTCACCGCGCAGCATGTCTGGCACCACGCACACGCCTTCGGTGGGCATTTTCATGCGGGTAACGTGCGGCTCGCCAGCGGCGACGCGCTGTGCCACTTCGGCGGCTGGCAGGTTCATGCACAGGCCGTCGTAGCGCGGAGTTTCTTTCTTTTCGGTTTGCTCGGCGCGCAGTTTGTCCAGGCGCTCGGCGGTGCAGAAGCAGTGGAAGGCGTGGCCTTTTTCCACCAGCTCGGCGTTGTATTTCTGGTAGATCGGGCCGCGCTCGCTCTGCCGATATGGGCCATGCGGGCCGCCAACGTCCGGCCCTTCGCTCCACTCGATGCCCAGCCAACGCAAGGCGTCGTAAATTTGCTGTTCCGACTCGCGGGTGGAGCGCAGCTGATCGGTGTCTTCAATACGCAGAATGAACTCACCACCGTGCTGACGGGCGAAGCACAGGTTGAACAGCGCGATATAAGCGGTGCCAACGTGGGGGTCGCCGGTGGGCGATGGTGCGATACGGGTGCGTACTTTGGTCATGGACAGTCTCGAATCAGCAGATCAATTAAGGGCGTCGGGCCGCCGCCGGAAGGCGGGAGCGGCCGGTATTCAAAGAGTGGGCGGCAATGTTACCAGCCGCACCACGGAAGGCTCCAGCAAACCACCTTCCTCCAGGCGCAGGCTGCGCATCAGGAAGTCGAGAAAGGCTTTGACTTTCATGGCCTGGAAACGCCGCGACGGGTACACGGCATACACCTCGCCCACCGGCAGCCGCACTTCAGGCAGCAATTCCACCAATTGCCCGCGCACGACCTGATCCTCACTGAGCATAAACGGCAGCGCCGCAATGCCAGCCCCGGATAACGCGGCCTCGCGGGCAAAGGTGAGGTTGTTGCACGACAACACGCGCTGACAGGGAATGTTCTCCCCCAGCAACGGCCAATAGCGAATGGAGTCCTGCGGCAACAAAATGGCCCGGTGCCGGGCCAGGTCTTCCACCACTCGGGGCGTGCCGTGCGCCTTTAAATAGACGGGGCTGGCGCACAGGCGTCGGCCGCTGGAAAACAATTTGCGCGCGATCAGGGTCGAGTCTTGCGGCTGGCCGATCAGGATGGCGATGTCGACGCCCTCTTCCAGCGGATCCACATGCCGCGAGGTAATTTCCACCTCGGCGGTAATTTGCGGGTACTGCAACATAAAGGCACCCAGCACGCGGCCGAGGAACAGTTGGCCGAACTCAATGGGCGCTGTGATGCGCAACAAACCCGCCGGCTCTTGCTGCAACTGCATGACCGCCTGCTCTGCCTCGGCGAAGTCCAGCATGATTTGCCGGCAACGCTCGTAATAGGCCTGGCCCACTTCGGTGAGGCGAAGTTTGCGCGTGGTGCGGTTGAGCAAGCGCACGCCGAGCCGCTCTTCCAGCAAGGCGATACGGCGGCTCACCGTCGATTTCTGCATCGCCAGCGCCTGCGCCGCCTGGGTGAAACTGTGGCATTCCACGACGCGGGTGAAGATCAGCGCATCATCCAGCCCCATTATTGTTCCCCATAAGCAACAAAGTTTCTGAATTGTATCGGCTACTTGGTTGCGTGGAACACTGTTAGATTCGCTTACACTTTTGCCCGCCCTTCGGGGAATCGCCCTACGAGCTCTCGCATGCCTGCCCAATTGCAACGCCGTCTATTTATCTTCCTGGCCATTCTGCTGATTATTGCCGGTGGTTTTTTCGCCCACTGGTTTCTGGTCGGGCGCTTTATCGAAACCACTGACAACGCCTATGTGCAGGGCGAAATCACCCGCGTATCCAGCCAATTAAGCGCGCGCATCGAAGAAGTGTTGGTGCATGACAACCAGCATGTGGAAAAAGGCGAGCTGTTGGTAAAACTCGACCCTGAAGATTTCCGCATCGCTGTCAGCCGCGCCGAAGCCGCGCTGGCGACCCGCGAAGCCGAGCTGGTGCAGGCGCAAAGCAAACTCACGCAACAAAGCAGCATGATCGCCGCCAGCGAAGCGGACGTAACGTCTTCCGAAGCTACACTGGGCCGCGTGCAAATGGATCTGTCCCGCGCGCAAACCCTGCGCAAACCGGGCTATGTATCCGAGGAACGCGTCACCACCCTGGCCGCTGACAGCCGCGTCGCCCGTTCAAACGTCAGCAAAGCCCAGGCCGACCTGCAAGCCCAGCGCCAGCAGGTGAACTCGCTGAACGCCGACATCAAACGGCTGCAAGCGCAAATCAGCAATGCCAAAACCGACCTTGAACAAGCCAAGCTCAACCTCAGCCGCGCCGAAATTCATGCGCCCATCAGCGGCATGATTGGTCAGCGTGCTGCGCGCAATGGTCAGTACATTCAGGCCGGCGCCTACCTGATGTCGTTGGTTCCGGATGAAGACATCTGGGTGCAGGCCAACTTTAAGGAAACCCAGATCGGCGACATGCAGCCCGGCCAGAAAGCCGAGCTGGAATTTGACGCCTACCCCGGCAAGTCCATCGAGGGCACGGTGCAAAGCCTGTTTGCCGCCTCGGGCGCGCAGTTCAGCCTGCTGCCGCCGGACAACGCCACCGGCAACTTCACCAAGGTGGTGCAGCGTATTCCGGTGAAACTCACCTTCCCTGCCGACAACCCGCTCAGGGGCAAAATTCGCCCAGGCATGTCGGTGACTGTGAAAGTGACCATCAAGGCGGACAACAGTGGCAGCTGACGCCCTGGTTCGCCCGGACGGCGAACCCTCGCGGCGTGACTGGATTGCGGTGATGAGCGCCATGCTCGGCGCGTTTATGGCCGTGCTGGATATTCAGATCACCAACTCCTCGCTCAAGGACATTCAGGGCGCGCTGTCGGCCACGCTGGAAGAAGGCTCGTGGATTTCCACGTCCTACCTTGTCGCTGAAATCATCATGATTCCCCTCACCGCCTGGCTGGTGCAGCTGCTGTCGGCGCGGCGTTTGTCGGTGTATGTGTCGATCGGCTTTCTGATTTCCTCGCTGTTGTGTTCCATGGCCTGGAACCTGGAAAGCATGATCGTCTTCCGCGCCATGCAAGGGTTTACCGGCGGCGCGCTGATTCCCTTGGCGTTCACGCTGGTGCTGATCAAGCTGCCGGAAAGCAAACGCGCCGTGGGCATGGCCATGTTTGCCATGACCGCCACGTTCGCCCCCTCCATCGGCCCGACGCTGGGCGGTTGGCTGACGGAGAACTGGGGCTGGGAATACATCTTCTATATCAACGTACCGCCCGGCCTGCTGATGATCGCCGGGCTGCTGTATGGCTTGGAGAAAAAGGCGCCCCATTGGGAGCTGCTGAAAAGCACCGACTACGCCGGCATCCTCACCCTCGGCATCGGCCTGGGTTGCTTGCAGGTGTTTCTCGAGGAAGGCCATCGCAAGGATTGGCTGGAGTCGGCGTTTATCGTCACCTTGGGCAGCATTGCCGTGATCAGCCTGATCTCCTTTGTGATCGTGCAGTTTTCCAAACCGAATCCGCTGATTAACCTGCGCATTCTCGGCAACCGCAACTTTGGTTTATCGAGCATTTCCAGTCTGGGCATGGGCGTCGGGCTGTATGGCTCGATCTATTTGCTGCCGCTGTATCTGGCGCAAATCCAGGGCTACAACTCCATGCAGATCGGCGAAGTGATCATGTGGATGGGTGTGCCGCAGCTGTTTCTGATTCCGTTCGTGCCGAAACTGATGAAGTTCATTTCGCCGAAATGGCTGTGCGCGGCCGGCTTTGGTTTGTTCGGGTTGGGCAGTTTTCTGTCTGGCGTGCTGAACCTGGATTTCGCCGGCCCGCAGTTCAACCATATTCAACTGCTGCGCGCGTTCGGCCAGCCGCTGATCATGGTGACCATCTCGCTGATCGCCACGGTGTACATCAGCGCGCAGGACGCCGGCTCCGCCTCCAGCCTGTTCAATATTCTGCGTAACCTGGGCGGCGCCATCGGCATTGCCCTGCTCGCCACGCTACTGGATGCGCGCACCAAGATTTACTTCGACTACCTGCGCGAATCCATTGTGCCGAGCAACCCGCAAGTGGCCGAGCGCATTAGCAGCCTCACGCAAACCCTGGGCAACGAGACCGCCGCGCTGGCCAAGCTCAGCGAGATCACGCACCAGCAGGCGATGATCATGGCCTACAATGACGCCTTCCATTTTGTCGGCCTGGCGTTGGCCATCAGCATGATCGCCGTGCTGCTGACCAAAGCGTTGCCGTCCGGCGCCACGGGTGGCGCTGCGCACTAAGCTCATCACTTCATCTATTAACGATGCGCCGGCGCCCTGCCGGCGCGCGTCATTTCAGGCTATCCATGTCTTCCATGCTTTCCCCTCGCGCTCGCTCCCTGGTGTTGCTGCTTTCGTTTGCAGCCGTGTACATCGGCTGGGGCACCACCTACCTGGCCAACCATTTTCTGCTGCTTGAATTGCCGCCGTTTGTGATCGTGACCCTGCGCTTCTTTCTTGCCGGCAGCCTGGCGTTGGCGTGGGTGTTTATCAGCGGCCAGGCGCGCATTCAACGCAGCGATTGGGGCGGCGCGTTTATCGGCGGGCTGATGCTGATCACCGTCGGCCAAGGCGCCCTGCTCTACGCCAACCAATACCTGCCCACCGGTTTGCTGGCGATGCTCTACACCAGCCTGCCGATCTGGAGCGTGGCGCTGGAATGGCTGCTCGGCGACCGGCCGCCGCTGTGGGTGTTGTGCGGTCTGGTATTGGCTTCGTGCGGCATCGTGTTGCTGATGAGCAACGGCTTGGGCAGCGCCGCCACCGCCCAGCAATGGTTCGCCGGCAGCCTTGTGGTGGCCGCCACGCTGATGTGGGCCATTGGCGCCTGGCTTCTACGCAGCCGCCCTTCGTTCCGCTCTACTTGGTTAGGCATGAGCCTGCAAATGCTCATCGGCGCGCTGATGCTCGCCTTGTTTGCCGCCTGGCGTGGCGAATGGAATCAACTCGACCTGACGCAGCTGTCCGCGCATGGCTGGTGGTGGTTGGCGTATTTGGTGCTGCCCGTGAGCCTGGGCGTGTATCCCGCCTACTTCTGGCTGCTGCGCGAAGTGCGCCCGAGCTTGGTGTCGACCTTTGCCTTCGTTAACCCGGTGATTGCGCTGCTGCTGGGTTATCTGCTGCTCGGTGAAAGCCTGGGAATGGCCGCGCTAGTGGCGTGCCTGGTGACGCTGGGTGGGGTGATGATGATTATTTTTGGGCGCAGATGAAGCGATTCACCGACCCCGTAGGAGCTAGCAAGCTAGCTCCTACAACATCGGTTCGAACGCTCTTATTTCCAGTCTTTCAGCGCCTGATCCGCCGCCTGGTTCAGCGGCTTGGCCATCAAGCCGGTGGGCGACAGGCTAACGGCATACACCGCGCCATCGGCCATGGGCAGGTAGGTCACGCGCAACGCTTGCGGCTTGAAAAGGAACAGGTCGTGTTGGCCCAGACGCAGCCAGCGCCACAGGTCGATACCGAACGGGCTTTGCGCCAACGGCGCGCTGGCGTGCTGCGCCAACTCTTGTTGTTCGATAGCCAGGAAACGGCCGGAGAGTTTTTCCAGGCGGTAGCCTGGTTGCAGACCAATCAGCGCAGCCAGCCCTTTCCATTCGATCATGCGCGCGTCCAGCTGCCAGAGGTCGCCTTCCAGGTTTACGCTGCGCTCATCGGCGCCTTCAAGCAGGGTGACGCGATAACGCTGCGGGCCATCGGCCTGGAAGCTGAGGGTGACCACAGGTTTGTCTTCGGGAATGGCGTCGTAGCTGACCAGATCGTAGGCGACGGTGCCGATAAGCCCGGCCAATGCCAGAAAGGCCAGACCGACCGTGCCGCGTAACCAGCCGAGAAACCAACTGCGGTTGAGCAGAATTCGTGCGGCGACCAATACGGCCAGTAGAGCCAGCAGGGCGATGCCCCACGCCAGACCGTCATACTGCATAAAGCCAATTCCTTCTGCGGCAAATAGGCGGCATTATGCGCAGCCTCCCCCGCCACGGCCAGCCGGCATTCGGCGCAACTGACACCAGTCGACCTTTTTATGCCCTTCGAACTGCTTGTAGACCCGACCACCCTCGCCATTCTCGCGGGCGTTGCCTTTCTGGCTGGTTTTATCGATGCCATCGCCGGCGGTGGCGGCCTGTTGACTATGCCCGCGCTGCTCACCGCAGGCGTGCCGCCACACCTGGCGCTGGGCACCAGCAAACTGTGCGCCACCTTCGGCTCGGCCACGGCGAGCCTGACCTTTTACCGACGCAAATTATTCGATCCCAGCGCCTGGCGCTTCGCGCTGATCGCCACTGCCATCGGCTCGACTCTGGGCGCCATCGTCGCCCATTGGCTGCCGGCCGAATGGCTGATGCAAATGCTGCCGGTGGTGGTATTCGCCTGCGGTTTGTACCTGCTGTTCAGCCGCACGCCTACCGCACCGGTGAACAGCGACGCGCCTATCGCCCGCCGCCGCCAATGGCCGCAAGGCTTTACGCTGGGTTTCTATGACGGCGTGGCCGGCCCCGGCACCGGAGCGTTCTGGACAGTGAGCACGCTGCTGCTCTACCCGCTCGATCTGCTGCGCGCCAGCGGCGTGGCGCGGACCATGAACTTCGTCAGCAATATCACCGCGCTGGTGGTGTTTATCATCGGCGGGCAAGTGGCGTGGGTGCTCGGTTTGAGCATGGGCGTGGCGCTGATGGCCGGTGCGTTTCTGGGCGCGCGCACGGCGATTTCGGGCGGTTCTAAATTTATCCGCCCGGTGTTCATCATGGTGGTGTTGGCGTTGACCGCGCGGCTAGTTTGGCAGCACTGGTTCGGGCAGGCCTGAGCGGCGCGCCAGGTACACATCGATCAGGTAACGGGCAATCGAGCGCGCTGCCGGCAGTGGCGGCAAGTTGTCGATCTTGAACCACTGCGCGTCTTCGATTTCCTCTTCCTGCATAACGATGTCGCCGCTGGCGTATTCGGCGTGGTAGCCGAACATCAGCGAATGCGGGAACGGCCAGCTCTGGCTGCCCAGGTACTGAATGTTCTGAATTTCGATACCCACTTCTTCGCGCACTTCACGCGCCACGCAGGCTTCCACCGACTCGCCCGGCTCAACGAAACCGGCCAGCGTGCTGTACATGCCCGGCACGTAGCGCGGCGAGCGGGCCAGCAGAATTTCATCACCGCGGGTAACCAGCACAATCATGCTCGGCGACAGGCGCGGGTAATGCGCCACTTGGCAATTGGGGCAGGTTGAGGAACGGTCGGTGACCGAGCGCTGCATGCGCGTGCCGCAGCTGCCGCAGAAGCGATAGTTGTCGGCCCAGGTGGCGATCTGCGCGGCGAAACCCAGCAGGCGGAAGGTGTCGGCATCGCTCTGCATCATGAACTGCCGCAAGCTCTGCAAGGTGCAGCCGGGCAGTTCCGGGGCGTGGGCGAAGTCCAGCAGGTAGACGGCATCGCCATCGAAATGGCCGAGACCGTGCTCTTCGAAGGCGGGCAGGTCCTGGCGCTTGAGCCAATCGCGGGGGAACAGCACACCGTTGCTGTCGGCGAGAAAACCCTGGCGAAAATGCGCCAGTGCCCAGCCGCCGTTTTGGCTGATATCGAGTACCGCCGGCTCCCAGCTTTTGCTCATTACGCGGCCACCTGCAGACCCAGGGCACGCACGCTTTCGGCGGCCAGGTCGAGCACGCTCGGCACGGTTTCAGGCCGCAGCACGGCGCCGCCTTCCAGGTAGTACTCAAGGCTGGTCAGGGCATCGGCCAGGGTTTCGAGCATTTGTTCAGATGGCATTTGCGCGCTCTCCAACATCTGCGTCTGAATGTAATCGGCGCAGGCGCCCACCAGCAGGGCCGCACGTTCCTGATTGAGGAACCACAGGCCGCCGCGCACCGCCTGCAAGCTGAACGGCACATTGGCCAGGTGCAGCTTGTCGCCATTGGATTCGAGGTACGAGGTAATCGCGCGCTTGGCCATGACCAAGCCCGCCTGTGATTCATCGACCACCACAATCCGCGCTTCGTTCAATTGGTGCTGAGCAAACGAGGTGGCTTCATCGCCTGGCTGCGCGTTTTGAGGACGCGCATCACGGCGCTCGCCGCTTTCCAGGCTGGCGACCATGCTTTCGACATACAGCACGGCGTCGGCAAGTTTGTGCAACGCTGGCACTTCAATCGGTTCCGCGTCGTTCCAGCCGGCCACGACCTGCAATTGATTCTGCAGGGTCGCACCCGCCGAGCTGAGGCCCACCATGCCGAGGGTTTTTGCCAACTTGCCGAGCAGGCCGTGCAAGGTGGTGAGGCGTTCGCTGTCGACGGTGCCGCGCTCGATCAGATCGAGCAGGTCTTTCACGCTGGCCAACTCTTCACGAATGGCCGAGGACAACGAGCGCATCACCGAACGGCCCGGACCGGCCAGCAATTGCGATTCTTCTTCGAGCAGCTGATCGGTAAAAGGCAGCGGCAGCAGGCCGAACACTTCACGCACCTGGGACGCTTGCGGCCCATGGCTGTCGGCCAGTGCGACCAGATACAGCAATTCTTTGAGCAGATTGCGTGGCGCTTCGTAGCTGGCATTGCCGAGCAGTTGCTTGAGCTCGCGGTCAATGCGGGCGAACAGTTGCTTGCGCGCTTTACGCGGCAGCAATTGGCCGTCCACTTGGGCCTCCAGCGCGGCGGCGCCAATCCAGCACAGGCGGCCACGCGGCTGACTGGCGAACAGGCTGTCGAGACGGCTCAAGGCGCGGCCCATCAGCTTCAAGCCGGCTTGCGGGCTTTCCTCACGGATAAAGCCGAGCAGGCCAACCTGGTACATATGGCGCAGGCGGCGCAGGTCATCGGCATGGGCGGATACATCGACCGGCGTACCGGTTTGCGGACGGGTTTGGTCCAGACGGGCGCTGAAGAAAAAGCTTTC
Organism: Pseudomonas sp. AC229; assembly: GCF_979254655.1. NCBI lineage: Bacteria > Pseudomonadati > Pseudomonadota > Gammaproteobacteria > Pseudomonadales > Pseudomonadaceae > Pseudomonas > Pseudomonas sp. AC229. Next base: position 353,187 of record NZ_CEEDHK010000003.1, on the reverse strand, counting down.
CGGCAGCGGCGGCTGCGACCCGGCAGCGCGCAGGTCGTTGATCGCCGGCAACAGCAATTCCGGCAATTCCTGGCGGTGCATCTCGACGTTTTCGAGGTAGCGGCGCAGCACGTGCAAGGCATTGTTCAATGCCGAGAGCTGTACATCACGCTCTTCACCGGCGCCTTCGGGAATGTCGGTGGCCTGTTCCAGCACTTCCTGGGCCAGCAATTCGGCACCGGCCAGCTCGATCAGATTGAGCGTGCCGCGAATTTGCTGCAGGTATTCCACCGCTTGTTGCAGCAGGCTGCCGTTGTTGCGCTCGGCAATAAACTGCTCAAGGCTCAGTTCCGCCTCTTCCATGGTGGCGAACAGCTCGTCGCGCACCAAACTCAGGGATGTGGCTCCAGAAACCATGGCCTACTGCGCCTCCCGCGCCAGTGAGAAATACGCGCGCATCAGTCTGCGAATTCAGGCTTTTGCTTGCTCATGTGCGCGGCCATGGCCACGCGCAGATCGGCAGATTGCAACATGGTGGCGTTCCAGGTGGCGACGTATTCCAAGCCGTCGTCCACGCGGTGATCACGCATGTAGCCGATCATTTTTTTCGTGCCACGAATGGCAATTGGCGATTTGCTGGCGATTTCCCGGGCGATGCCGAACACACCGTCGAGCAACGCGGCTTCGTCTACAAACGTGCGATTGACCAGGCCGATGCTGCGCGCTTCTTCGCCGCCAATGGTGCGGCCGGTGTAGGCCAGTTCACGCATCATGCCGTCGCCAATGATGCGCGGCAGACGTTGCAGGGTGCCGACGTCGGCCGCCATGCCCATGTCGATTTCTTTGATCGAGAATTGCGCGTTCAGCGTCGAGTAACGCATGTCGCAGGCGCTGATTAGGTCGATGGCGCCGCCCAGGCAGTAGCCCTGAATGGCCGCCAGCACTGGCTTGCGGCAGGCGTCGACGGCGTTGAACGAGCTCTGCAGTTCGAGAATTTTGCGCCGCAGCACTTCGGCGTTGCGGCCAGGGTCTTTACCGAGCTGGCTGCCGACTTGCGCCAGCATCATCAGGTCGATACCGGAGGAAAAGTGTTTTCCCGCGCCGGAGATCACCACTACGCGAACGTCGTCGGTGGCGTCGATCCAATTGAAGATTTCCACGATTTCGGTCCAGAAGTCCGCGCTCATGGCGTTGACCTTTTCTGGGCGGTTGATCACCACATGGGCGATCTTGTCGGCCAGTTCTACACGGAACGCTTTGTAGGCGGACATCTTGGCCTTCCTCATTTCTGCTGCGCGTGCGCGCATAGAATGTTGTTGTGGATAAAACCGCGCAACTATAACAAGCACGTCATAAAAGTCGATGCCGAGGGTGTGACGCAGACCACGCTGCCGGTCTTCACACCACTGCTCGACTAAAGGCTTTAAGCGCTTGATCTGTCTGGTATCTTGCCAGCGCCTCAAACCCACATTCGAATAAGGTCCGCCCGCAATGCCAACCTCGCTCGCCCCCGCCTTCGCGCGCAACTTTCTGGGCCACTCGCCACGCTGGTACAAGCTCTGCATTCTCGCCTTTCTGATCCTCAACCCGCTGGCACTCTGGACGCTCGGACCGATGGTGGCAGGCTGGATGCTGGTGGCCGAGTTCATCTTTACCCTGGGCATGGCGCTCAAGTGCTACCCGCTGCAACCCGGCGGTTTGCTGGTGATCGAAGCGCTGCTGCTGCACATGGCCGGACCGCAGGCGCTGTACGACGAGCTGGTGCATAACTTCCCGGTCATTTTGCTGCTGATGTTCATGGTCGCCGGCATCTACTTTATGAAAGACCTGTTGCTGCTGGTGTTCTCCAAGCTGCTGCTGGGGGTCAAGTCCAAGGCGTTGCTGGGATTGACGTTCTGTTTGATGGCCGCCTTCCTCTCGGCATTTCTCGACGCCCTGACCGTGATCGCCGTGGTCATCACCGTTTGCCTGGGCTTCTATCAGGTGTTCCATAACTTCGCCTCGTGCCACAGCGCGCCGAAAGACGGCAGTGACGACAGCGATATCGACGAACAGAAACGCCACGACCTCAACCAATTCCGCGCGTTTTTGCGCAGCTTGCTCATGCACGGCGCGGTCGGCACAGCGCTCGGTGGCGTGTGCACGCTGGTGGGCGAACCGCAAAACCTGCTGATCGGCCACGAAGTGGGCTGGGATTTCATCACCTTCTTCTTGAAGGTGGCGCCCGTGTCGCTGCCCGTGCTGGCGGCGGGCCTGATTACCTGCGTGTTGCTGGAAAAGCTGCGCTGGTTCGGCTATGGCATCGAGCTGCCCGAGTCGGTGCGCAACGTATTGGCCGAACACGCCGCCCGCGAATCGCAACACCGCACACAGGCCGATAAAGCCAGCCTGATCGTGCAGGGCCTGGCGGCGTTAATTCTGATCGGCTGCCTGGCCTTCCACGTGGCGGAAGTGGGCCTGATCGGTTTGCTGGTTATTGTGCTGATCACCGCATTTAGCGGCATCACCGACGAGCACCGCATCGGCAACGCCTTCAAAGACGCGCTGCCCTTCACTGCGTTGCTCGTGGTGTTTTTTGCCGTGGTGGCGGTGATTCACGAACAGCAGCTGTTCACGCCGATTATCCAGGCCGTCTTAGCGCTGCCGTCCGAGCAGCAGCCGACCATGCTGTTTATTGCCAACGGCTTGCTGTCGGCGATTAGCGACAACGTGTTCGTGGCCACCATCTATATCACCGAGGTAAAACGCGAATTCGCCGCCGGCAACATGAGCCGCGAGCATTTCGAAAACCTCGCCGTGGCGATCAACACCGGCACCAACCTGCCAAGCGTGGCCACGCCCAATGGCCAGGCGGCGTTCTTGTTTCTGCTGACGTCGTCCTTGGCACCGCTGGTGCGTTTGTCCTACGGCCGCATGGCGTGGATGGCGTTGCCGTACACCATCGTGATGAGTCTGCTGGGCTGGTGGGCCGTGGCGCACTGGTTGTAAAGCCCAACAAGCCCGTTCGGAACCTCCCTTGAAAGCGGCTTTTAATCACCCTGAGGCATATACGCGCCGCAGCTGGCGCGTAAATGATTTAAAAACAGCCCTTTACAGCGTAATGGTCTGACTATGCTTCAACAGGAGCGGCTAACCCCGCTCCCGGTGGGGCCTTTTCGAAAAATCGTTTCAACACCGCTGCCAGGCGCCAAGGTCTCACCGGTCACCTTTCTTCGAGGTTGCCATGGGCATTGCCGCCAGTGATTTATGCCAACACGTCATCCGCCCTACCCTCCTCTACCTGGATCGGCACAGCCCGTGCGCCGAATCCTTTCTACTGTGCACCGCCGCTTGTCAGTCGGCTCTCGGCTCAGCGCTGGATGACCAGAGCGGTCACGGCTTGTACCGAATCGCCGATTTGCGTCACCAAACGCTCTGGGACCACCACCTCGCACTCGACCCAGAACTGGCCAGCCGCGTTCGCGGGTTAGCCAGCCAGCACGCCTTTCTGGCCGCCCCTCATCTGGAACTGACGGTGAACCTGCGCTACGCCACCGCCATCGCCTGGCTTATGGTCGAGGCGCAAAGCCCCGGCCTGCTTGATGGAGACGACATAATGGGCATGGCGCGGGTGTGGCGGCAGGTGTTTCAACCGGAGGGCCGGGAACGCGATTTCAGCCGCGCGTGGCACCACTACATCGTTAAAACGCGTCAAGCGGCTTAAAAACAACTGGAACAAAACGGCAAAAGTACGCTCGTACAGGATTGCCGACGTTGCCATCACAATGCCCTTACTTGTAGGACAATTACGGGTAAATTTGGGATCTTGAGCGACTGGCCAGGAAATATGAATCCTGATAATTTCCGCCACCCGTACACAATTACAACAGGACTATTCCATGAAACACGCCTGGTTCAAGACCACCCTAGCCCTGACTATTTCTGCCGCTTCCAGCTACTCCCTGGCTGGCGGTTTTGCCCTTAACGAACAAAGTGTCAGCGGCATGGGTTCGTCCTTCGCCGGGCGCTCCTCCTCGGCTGAAGATGCGACCACCTTGTTCGGCAACCCTGCCGGCATGTCGCGCCTCAAGCGCCAGGAAGTCAGCGTTGGCGCGGCGGCCATCTCCGCCAAAACCGACATCAAGCACGCCAGCGGTTCCACTTCCGGCAGCAACGACGGCGACATGGTGCCGTTCACTGCCGTGCCCATGGGCTACTACGTGAACCCGGTGAATGAGCAATGGGCGTTTGGCGTCGGCGTGTACGCCCCGTTCGGCCTGATCACTGACTACGAAGGCGACTTCCAGGGCCGTAAGTTCGGCGACTACAGCGAAGTGAAAGTGGTCACCGTGCAGCCGACCGTAAGCTTCCGTGTGAACGACGAGTTGTCGGTGGGTTTCGGTCCGACCATCAACCGCATCAGCGGCAAGTTGGAGAGCGCGGTTTCCGGCGTCCCGGGCCTGGACCCTCGCGAGAGCAACGTGGAAGTCAAAGGTGACGACACGGCCATTGGTTACAACATCGGTGTGCTGTACGAATTCACGCCGCAAACCCGTGCCGGTGTCACCTATCACTCGAAAGTGAAATACAAGCTGGAAGGTGACACCAAAGTCACCGGCGACAACTTGGTACTCGGTGCGATTGGCGCCTATGGCAAATACGATGCCTCGCTCGACCTGACCACTCCAGAATCGGTTGACGCGTCGATCACCCACGAAATCGACAGTGCCTGGACGGTATATGCCGGCAGCACCTGGACTCGCTGGAGCCGCCTGAAAGAAATCGTTGTAGAAAACGATGGCGTCCCCGCCGGTCGTGCGTCCGCTTCGTTCTCCACCATCACCGAAGAACAGAACTGGCATGACACCTGGGGTTACGCCGTGGGCACCGCCTACAAGCTGAACCCAGAATGGACGTTGCGCGCCGGTCTGGCTTTCGATCAAAGCCCGACTAACAACGAAAACCGCTCGCCGCGCATTCCTACTGGCGACCGTACTGCTGTCAGCTTCGGTGTAGGTTGGAATCCGACTCAGGATCTGACTGTTGACCTGGCCTACTCCTACCTGTGGGAAGAAGACACCAAGGTTAACGACACCGACCCGGCGAAAGGCTCGTATCGCGCCACCTACGAAAACAGCGCCCACGGTTTCGGTACTCAGGTTTCGTACCGTTTCTGATTGTTGGTCGTAAGCCGCCGTCATCCTCGCGAGCACGGCGGTGCAACAACTCAGGATCCAGAGGCAAGTCAATTGATGCAAGCTGGACCCCGAATTGTCGGACTACCTCGTTCGCGAGGATGACGGTGCTCTCCCTCCAGCACCCGTCATCCTCGCGCACGCGGGGATCCAGAATTTCGCAGGCAAGTGCTTACCTCTGATCATTCGAGTTCCGAGTCGTCGAACCGCGGCTTTCGCGGGAATGACGCCGGCCGGGATCACCACGTGCTTTGTTACACCCCCACGTTTTACCCCCACATTCACACAACAAAACCTCCTTGGTCTTACCGCTCACCGCTCTATAATCGCGCCCTTGCGTGATGGAGGCCTACATGAGCGCGATCCAAATCAAGTCCCCCGCCCTGACCCTTAAAGCCGGCAGCAAAGCCTTGGCGCGAATTCGTGAGCGTGGCTTGGCGCCAGCTGACGTGGGCATTCTGCCGGGCGCCGCGGGCGGTCCGAAGGCGTTGGGCATTCAAGGGTTGGACCTGGCGCTGTTCGGCGACTGGCTGCCACGCGCACCGCGTCAACGCGCGCTGATCGGTGCTTCCATCGGCTCTTGGCGCTTCGCCAGTGCTTGTCTGCCTGACGCGGCGGCCGGCATTCAGCGCCTGGGCGAGCTGTATACCCAGCAGCGTTTCGCCAAGGGCGTGACCATGGCGCAAGTGACGCAGAGCTGCGTGCGCATGCTCGACGATTTGCTTGAAGGCCAGGACGATCACGTCCTCAATAATCCCCACTACAACCTCAACATCATGGTGGTTCGCAGCCTCGGCTTGCTCGCCCACGACCGCCGTGGCGCGTTGGGGTTGGGCTTGTCGTCGGTAATCGGCAACAACCTGCTCGGCCGCCCGCGCCTGTCGCGCCATTTCGAGCGGGTAATTTTGCACGACGCCCGCAACCAGCCGCCGCTGAGCGCCCTCAGCGACTTCCCCTCGCGCTTGCTGCACCTGGACGTGAACAACTTGCGCCACGCCCTGCTCGCCTCCGGCTCCATTCCCATGGTGATGGAAGGCGTGCGCGATATTCCCGGCGCCGGCGCGGGCACCTACCGCGACGGCGGCTTGCTCGATTACCACCTCGACCTGCCCTACAGCGGCGATGACGTGGTGCTGTATCCGCACTTCACCGACAAAGTCATTCCCGGCTGGTTCGACAAAGGCCTGCCGTGGCGCAAGGGCGATAACGTGCGCCTGCAGAACGTGCTGCTGCTGGCGCCCTCGCGCGAGTACCTGGCCAAACTGCCGTTCGGCAAACTGCCCGACCGCAAAGACTTCACCCGTTTCCTTGGTGACGACGCCGGGCGCGAACGCTACTGGCGCACCGCGATGGACGCGAGCCGGCGAATGGGCGATGAGTTCCTCGAACTGGTTGATGGCAACAAACTTGGCGAGCGCTTGCTGGCGCTGTAAAAACGCACAGGGAAACTTCCGAGCAATACCAAGGACCGGTCATGAAGCTTGCAGTTGCCATCATTCACGGCATTGGCACACAACCCGCGCAGTTCAATAGCGACGGTTATCACGTATTCGCTCAGGGCCTGATCAGTCAGCTGCGCTTGCACCTCGGCGATCAGGCGGACCAGGTGGCATTTCAGAGTCTGTACTGGGCCGACGTGCTGGATGACCGCGAATTTGCCTACCTGGAAAAGCTCAAAGCCGAGCCGGTGACCTGGCGCTGGCTGCGCCGTGCGGTCACGCTTTTTCTCGGCGATGCCAGCGGCTACCGCAAGGTCAGCGAGGCCTACGACACCACCTACCAACAAGTGCACCAAACGGTGCGTCAGGGCCTGCAAGCGCTGCGCGCCAAGGTGGATGCCGACACGCCGCTGGTGGTGCTGGCGCACTCGCTGGGCGGGCATATTTTTTCCAATTACGCCTGGGACCAACAGCAGCTGAACGCCACGCCCAGTTGCCCGCTGGACCCGTTCCTGGGCTTGGAAACCCTGGCCGGGCTGATCACCTTTGGCTGCAATATTCCGCTGTTCACCTTTGCCTATTACCCGGTGCTGCCGATTCGCTTTCCTGGCAATTGCCTGAGCCCGACCGTGCGCGAACGGGCGCGCTGGCTTAACCTTTATGCACCGGCGGATGCACTGGGCTATCCCTTGCGTCCGCTGCCAAACTACGCCGACGTGGTGTACGAAGACCGTGCCATGGCCGTAGGGCCCTGGTACAAACGGCACACCCCTTTGAGTCATATGGAGTATTGGAACGATGGTGGCTTTCACGCCTATGTGGCGGATTATCTGCATCAGCTGCTGCCTGCTTGCAGCGACTGAAACCCACGCCGCACTGAGCGCGCAGAGCCGTGGCGAAGTCGACAAATTGCTGGTTTTCGTCGAGAGCAGCGGCTGCAGTTTTATCCGCAACGGTAGCGCTTACGACGGCAAGGAAGCGCGCATGCACCTGCAGCAGAAGCTCGACTACCTGGAAAACAAAGGCCTGGTCGACAGCAGCGAAGACTTCATCAAACGCGCGGCTACCGGCAGCAGCATCAGCGGCAAGGCCTACAGCGTCGACTGCAACGGCCAGCAACAGCCGTCGGCCGATTGGTTGAATGGGGAATTGCAGCGGATTCGTAAGCCCTGACCCACTCAAAACCCTCTCCCCAGCCCTCTCCCGCAAGCGGGCAGAGGGAGCGGAACGTGGCGGCTAGCTAAAAAACTCCGTCGTTCCCGCGCAGGCGGGAACCCAGAATTTCGAGCCGAACGCATTACTCCAGCTTCCCAGCCGGCCCAAAGAACTCGTAATAACACTGCGCCGCCGGCACTCCCAAGCCACGCAAGCTGCGGTTTACGTGGGCCATAAACGGTTGCGGGCCGAGGAAGTAGGCGTCGAAGTCGCGGCTCTCGGGTAGCCACTGGGCCAAGCGCTCTTCGGTCAAAAATCCCGGTTGAATGTGCTGGTCTTCTTCACGCGGCTCGCTGTAGCAGTAGAAGCGTTTGAGCTGCGGATAGTCCTGCGCCTTTGTCTCCAGCCACGCCTGAAACCCATGCACCCCGCCATGCCGTGCGCAATGAATAAAGTAAATCTCGCGGCCACTGGGCAACGCCTGTTCCAACATGGCCAGCGCCGGGGTGATGCCGACACCGGCGGTAATCAGTGCCAGCGGCCTGTCCGAAGCCTGCAAGGTAAACGCGCCCGCCGGTGGAAACAGTTCTAGGCTATCGCCGACGTTCAGGCGGTCGTGCAGGTAACCCGACACGCGTCCGCCTGGCTCGCGCTTAACGCTGATGCGGTAGTCGCGCCCGTTCGAGGCAGCGGACAGCGAGTAATTGCGGCGCAGGTCATCGCCGTCGATTACCAGGCGCAAGCCGATGTACTGGCCCGGCACGAAGTCCATCAGCGCCCCGCCGTCAGCCGGCACAAAGTAGAAGGAAGTGATTTCTTCGCTCTCCGCTTCTTTACGCGCCAGGCGGAATTGCCGACCACCGCGCCAGCCGCCTTCAGCCTGCTCGCTGGCGCTGTACATGTTTTCTTCAATGCCCATGAGCAGGTTCGACAATTGCCCGTACGCGGCGGCCCAGGCATCGATCACCTCGTCGGTCGCCACTTGCGCGCCCAGCACTTCGCGAATGGCGTTGAGCAGGCACGTGCCGACGATGGGGTAATGCTCGGGAAGAATCTGCAGCGCCACGTGCTTGTTTACGATCTGCCCCACCAGCGGCCCCAGGGCTTCCAGGCGGTCGATAAACTTGGCGTACATCAGCACCGCATTGGCCAGCGCCCGGGCTTGCGCGCCGCTGGCTTGGTGGGTTTGGTTGAACAGCGGGCGCACCTGCGGATAGTCGCGCAGCATGGTGTCGTAGAAATGGGTGGTCAGCGCTTCGCCGCCAGATTCGAGCAGCGGCACGGTGGCTTTGATCAATACGGTTTGCGGGGCAGTGAGCATGAGTTCTTTCCTAGGCTGTGGTAGGGTTTTTCGCCAGCTGAACATTCCAGTTTTCGTGCCAGCTTTTTAGCCCTTAACTTTCAACGACTTATCTCGAATTGAAGTCGCTATGACACGAGTCCCTATGACTCAAAGAGGGTCATTATGACCGCCACTTCGCTGCTCAATGCCTTTCTTCCTTTGGTGGCCGACCTGTCACGCGAGCTGCCGGAGAGCGAGCGTTACCGCCGTTTGCTCGACGCCCTGCGCGACCTGTTGCCGTGCGACGCCACTGCGTTGTTGCGCCTGGAAGGCGAGCAACTGGTGCCCCTGGCCGTTCATGGTTTGAGCGCCGACACCCTGGGGCGGCGCTTCAAAGTGGCGGAGCACCCGCGTTTAAAAGCGCTGCTGGAAAACCGCGAGCCCACACACTTCGCCGCCGACAGCGATTTGCCCGACCCGTATGACGGCTTGGTCGAAGGCGTGCACGGCCATTTGGAGGTGCACGACTGCATGGGCTGCTCGCTCTACCTCGACGACCGTCCGTGGGGCGTATTGACGCTCGACGCGCTGGACGCCGCCTGCTTCAGCCCCGCCGACCTGAACACCTTGGCGGCCTTTTCCAGCTTGGCGGCGGCCACCGTAAAAGCCGGCGAGCGCATCAGCCATCTGGCCCGCGATGCCCACGACCAACACCAGCTCGCCGAGGTCTACAAGCAGGCGGCGGCCCAAGCGCAGACCAAGGAAATGATCGGCCAGAGCCCCGCCCACAAGCGCTTGCTGGAAGAGATCGCGGTGGTCGGTAACAGCGAACTGAGCGTGTTGATCAGTGGCGAAACCGGTGTCGGCAAAGAGCTGGTCGCCCAGGCGATTCACGTGCAGTCACCGCGCGCCAAGGCGCCGATGATCAGCCTCAACTGCGCTGCCTTGCCGGAAACCCTGGTGGAGAGCGAGCTGTTCGGCCACGTGCGCGGCGCGTTCTCCGGGGCGGTAAGCGAGCGGCGCGGCAAGTTCGAGCTGGCCGATGGCGGCACGTTGTTTCTCGACGAAGTGGGCGAACTGCCGTTGCCGGTGCAAGCCAAATTGCTGCGGGTGCTGCAGAGCGGGCAACTGCAACGCGTGGGGTCGGACAAAGAGCACCACGTGAATGTGCGGGTGCTGGCGGCAACCAATCGCGACCTGGCCGAAGAGGTGCGCGCCGGTCGTTTCCGCGCCGACCTCTATCACCGCCTGAGCGTGTACCCCCTGCGCGTGCCGCCGTTGCGCGAACGGGGCCGCGATGTGTTGCTGCTCGCCGGGTTTTTCCTCGAAGACAACCGTCCGCGCCTGGGCTTGCGCAGCCTGCGCCTGGCGGCTGATGCGCAGGCGGCCTTGCTGGCTTACGACTGGCCGGGCAATGTGCGCGAGCTGGAGCATCTGATCGGCCGCGCCTCGCTCAAAGCGCTGGCAGCGTGCCGCGAACGGCCGCGAATTCTCAGCCTCAACGCCGCCGACCTGGCCTTGCCCGACGCCCAGCCGGCTGCGCGGGGCCAGACCTTGGAAGTGCCAGCCGCTGAGGGCGCGGTGGGCGATTTACGCCAGCACCTCGACGACTATCAACGCCAACTGATCAGCGCATGCCTGACGCGTCATCAAGGAAGTTGGGCCGGTGCGGCGCGGGAGCTGGGCCTGGACCGCGCCAACCTCAACCGCCTGGCCAAGCGCCTGAACCTGAAGGCGTAAGGCACTTCCTGACCGGCGAGACAAGCTCGCTATGGGTAAAGCCCAGGCCGAACTGCTAGACTCGCCGGCTGTTTTTGCCGCCCTCCCTTCTCAGAGCGTTACGTCGTGGAACTGTTTAAAGAATTCATCTTCGAAGCCGCACACCGTCTGCCCCACGTGCCTGACGGGCACAAATGCGGGCGCCTGCACGGCCATTCTTTCCGCGTTGCCATTTACATCGAGGGCGACGTTGATCCGTACACCGGCTGGATCCGCGACTTCTCCGAAATCAAAGCGATCTTCAAGCCGCTGTATGAGCAGTTGGATCACAACTACCTCAACGACATTCCCGGCCTGGAAAACCCCACCAGCGAAGTGCTCAGCAAGTGGATCTGGCAACAGCTCAAACCCCTGCTGCCCGAGCTTTCGCGCGTGCGCATTCACGAAACCTGCACCAGCGGCTGCGAATACCGCGGCGATTGATCAGCAGCCTCAACAATCACCTGTAGGAGCGGCTTTAGCCGCGATGCTTTTAGATCAAGAGCATCGCGACTGAGGGTGCGGTTAGCGCGATGCCTTGCGGCGCAAAGCGGCGGGGCTGAAGTTGGCGTCGTCTGGCGAGGGCTTGCTGAAGTCGGCAGTGCCGGGCTCTTCGTTGTCGAGCCATTGCACGCTATAGCGCCGCGCTTGCAGGTCGTGGAAGGTGTCCAGCGCGGTCCATACGGTGGGCAGCTCGTAGAAGCTTTTCAGGTAGGCCATGGACACGCGCCACAACTCCCCTCGCCCGTCATATTGATCGACTACCGCCGCGCCCCAGCTGTCTTCGTCGAGGAACAGCGTGCGTTTGGAGTAGATGTGCCGCGCGCCCGCTTTCAACTTCCCTTCCACCACCCACACGCGGTGCAGTTCATAGCGCGTGTACTGCGGGTTGATATGGCCGGGCTTGAGCAGGTCGTCGTATTTCACGGCCGGGCTGGTGAGCAGGTAGTTGTTGTAGGGAATGTAGATTTCCTTTTTGCCGACCAGGGTCCAGTCGTAACGGTCTGGCGCACCGTTGTACATGTCGGTGTCGTCGGCGGTACGCAGGCCATCTGACGATTCAATCGGCGTGTCGTAGGCCAGCGTTGGCGCGCGGCGTACACGGCGCTGGCCGGGGTTGTAACCCCAGGCCTGGCGCGGTTCTTTGACCTGGTCGAGCATTTCCTGCACCAGTGCACCATTGCCGGCAAGGCGTGCCGGCGCGGTGGTGAAGGTCATGTAGTAGAACAAGGTGTTGTTCAGCTCGCTGTAGCTGCCCTTGGGGTTGTAGAAGCGAAACAGGGCTTCGTCTTGCGAGGTAACGAGCGAGTACTGGCCGTTGCGCTGCACGCCCGCCTCGGCCGAGCGACGAATCACATAGGTGCCGCGATAGCGCACGATGTGGTTCCACACCGCTTCGACACCACTCTGCGGAATGGGAAACGGCGTGCCGCCATAGGCGTCGGCGAAGCCGTTGCCACCGTCCAGCACTTTGGCGCTGGTGGCGTTGTTGAAGGTGTTGTCGTAGATCCACTGCGGCGCTGAGCCGGTGCGGTGCGTGGGGTACACCGGCATCTGGAAGGTTTCCGGGTAGGCGTTGAACAAGGCGATTTGCCCCGCCGTGAGGCTGCCTTTGTACTGTTCCAGATTGCCTTTGGTGATGGTAAACAGCGGCTTCTCGCCGGCAAACGGGTCGACGTGGTGCGCGCCCGGGCCTTTGTAGCCGGCCGGCGCCTGGGTCATGCCGCCCGTCCAGGCGGGAATGGTGCCGGCGGCATTGCCGGCTTTCTCCGCACCTAGCGGTGTGAGGGTGGTTTTCAGCGTGGCGGCTTGCTGTGCAGAAACGCCGGCCAGGCTATCGGTGGTGCCGACGGCCAGCAGAATGGCGGCGAGCAGCAGTGAATTTTTGTTCAACATGCACGGTTCTCCAGAATTCTGTCAGGCATCAAAACGAGTACTTGGCGCTTAACGACACGTTGTCACGGTCGCGCATCGAGTTGTTGCGGCCGGCGCCGTAATACTCGGTGTATTGCAACCCGACTTCGAACGCGTTCAGGTAGGTGGCGTCCATGCCCAGGGTGTACGCCTTGCGCCCTTCGATAAAGTTGCCGGTGCGGTCGGAGTTGCCTTGGAAGTCGTCCTGGTACACCACGTACGGCGCCAACTTCACGCCGGCGTAGACGTCGTTCCAACTGCCGGAGAGCAGCAAGGTGTAGCCGTAACTGTCGCGGGTGATTTGGTCGGAGTCGCCGTTTTCGGGGTCGACGTAGGCTTTGTCGGTGGTGCTGGCGAATTTGCGCGTGGTGCCGTCGTAGGCGCGGTATTTCAGGCTGCTGCCACGGATGTGTTGCGAGGCGACTTCGGCCACGCCCATGACCGAGTCGAAGCTCACCATGGGGCCGAAGTTGTAAATGGTGGAAAGCGAGATGTTGTAGGTTTCGGCGCGCTGGTAGTTTTCGAAGAGTTGGGAGCGGCACAGTTGTTTGCCTGCAACCGCTGCGCACGCCTCGCCGCCAGCTATCGCGCTGTCTACCAATGGCGAACCGTTAACCCCCTGGATGAGCAGGTCACCTAGCAAGTCGTCGGTCGCGGCAATGCTGATGGGAGCGTTGGGTCGATACGCCAGTTCGCCGGAGAACGATGCATCTCCCAGCGTAGTGTTGAAGCTGAAGCCGTACATGCGGATGTCTTCGACATAGTCCCGCCGCGCCTGTGCATTCCCAGCCATATCAAAGGTAGCCAGTGCGCCCGCGAACTCAGGCGCAAGGCCGAAGCTGCCGAGTGCACCGCCTAAGGTATTGAGATCGACGCCCTCGAATCCCGAAAGATCTATCGCAATCTGCGGTTCTTTGGCGTGATAGTTGACGAAGTAGAAGCCGAATTCAGTGGAGTTGAGCTGTTCGGCCACGTACCTGAACGACACACCAAACTGACCGCTGTCATCGGCTTCAATGTCCTTGCCGATGTTGGCAACCTTGAACACGGTGGTCTGTTCATTCAGATAGGAGTTAGGACCAAAAGCCCCCGCACCTAATCCGCCTACCCCAAGAAACGAGGTGTACAGCGGCATCAGTGGCGCCAGGTCCGCGTTGTCCGTATACGCCGTATTCCCCCCCTCCGCGAACAGGTCCGTATCACCAAAATACGTGCCCGCCGGGTCCAGCTGGGTTTCTTTCCATTTCCACTGATAAAACGCTTCCATGGACAAATCGTCGGTCAGCCCGACGTTGAAGCTGAAGGCTTCCATCGGCACCAATACTTCCTTCAGTTCGGAGCCCGGCAGGTGGAATTTGGCCGCGTCGACCGGGTTGATGGTGTTCACCCCGCCGCGATAGAACACGCCCTCGCCCCAGCTCAGCACTTGGCGGCCGACTTTGGCGGCGAGGGGTTTGTCGTAGATGTCCCAGTTGCCGTAGAGATAAGCGTCGAGAATCTGCGCTTTGCGTCCGGCGTTGTGGCGGGTGTCTTCGGTGAATTCGTTGTCGTTGGGGAAGTTCTGGCTGGGGCGCTCGACACCGCCGGTGGTGTCGTAATAGTCGTTGCGCTTGTCCATGATCTGCGTGTCGTAGAACGCCGTGCCGCGCACAAACGCGCCGTAGTTCTGGTATTTGACCGAGAGGTCGGAGGTGGCTTTGTACACTTCGGAAACCAGGCCGGTGTCGAAGTTGCGGTTGCCGTCGTCGGCGTTGATGTCGGTGACGTTGCCCTTGTCGCGGCCTTGCACGCGCCACATTGAGCCGTATGAAAGGGTGGTGTCCAACGAGCCAGTTACTTCGTTGTCGGCAAAGCTGAACTCAGCGCCCTGCGCGGCCCCCGCCACCAGCAATGGCAGTAACGCCATCGTTGCCCCCGCCCGCCATGGGCGCCCCTTTCCGTTGGAACCGCACACACGTGTGTTCATCGACAACGCTCCCTATACGCCAAGATTATTTGGGCAGCGCTAACGGCCACCCTGTTTTTTATTCATCTCTCGGCTGCTGAAGGTCGGCGCGCACGCAACTGCGACCTGCAACAGAAACTCCATCGTCCCTTGAGGCGTCACCGTGACCGGTGCGCACGTTTCGAGTTGGTACGATAGTGCAGGCAAAGTAACAAAGTGTTGCCTCGCTGCCAACCGGTGGGAAGAAATTAGCTGGTTGTGGGGAATGCGTACGGAATTTCGAGGGCTTTACGCGGGCGGCAAGCCTGGATCCCCGCCTGCGCGGGGATGACGGTGTGTTTGGTGAGTATGGCGGCTCGGGCTCGGTGGAGCGGGGAAATTTACTGCACGGTGAAGCGCTTTTCGGCCAGCAGGCGGTCGCCCTGGAAGACCATGAAATGCCAGTCGCCTTTTACCAATTCGTTGTATTCGCTGAACTCGAATGCCATTACGTCTTGCGGGGCGCCGACCACCAGCTTCTGCTCGACCACCAGTTTGTCGTGGCGACCATCGGCGGATTGGATGCCGGGGGTGAGGTACAGCAGGGTCAGCGGCGTGTCGTCGATTTTCTTGTTCGCCAGGGTGTAGCGAATACCGAATTTGGTCCCGAGCTTGGCGGGAATCACATCCGTCGGCTGAATCGCTTGTTTGCTGCGGGTCAGCACGCGCTCGCCCGGTTGCAGGTCGGTGGCGGTGGTTTCGAAAATGCCGAACTCAACCGGGCCTTCGACCCGCACTTCGGCCTGGGCCAACTGGCTGACTGCACACAGCAGCAACGCCGCCAACGAACTCTTACGGATGACTTGCATGTCGCGCTCCTTAGTTGTGGATCGCGCGAGCTTATGACCATGCAATGACAGACTGATGACAGTGCCGGTTACGGCGCCGGCTGTTTCAAGTTCCGCGGCAACACGGCCAGGAAGTTGTCGCGCGCCACTTTCTGCGCGACATCGGCCGGCAGCGCGTCGAGAAACGGATCGAAGCCGCGCAGCTCTTTGCCCACGTTGTCGAACTTGCCCACCACATCGGAGCCGAGCATAAAGCGCTCGGGGTAGCGCTTAACCAGCGCCAACCAATCGGCATCCGGCTTGCCCTGCTCGTCCAGCAAATACGGGTGCAGAACGCTCCACGACAGGTCGATATACAAATTCGGGTACGCCTCGAGCATGCGTTGCAGCGTCGGCAGCACGAACTCCAGCTTGGTCTGATGGCGATGCAGCTCCATGCTCGTACCGGCGTGCGCCCAGATGAACCGCGTGTGCGGATGGTTACGCAGCGGCTCTTCGATTTCGGCCAGGTAGAGCGGATTTTTCTCGCGCTTGGAGGTGATGTTGCTGTGCAGCAACACGGGTAAATCATGCTCGGCGGCCAGGTGATACACGCGCGCCATGGCTTCGTTGTTGGCCCTTGGCGTGTCGCCGGAAGTGATGGCTGTCAGGTCATCGTGACGGGTGAACACCTCGCCGATGCCTTGCCAGAAACCGGGGTACAACTTGAGCATCCGCGCGATATGGGCGTCGGCGTTTTTGTCCACGGGGTTGAAGCCGGACAGAAACGGGTGGAAGCGCGCGCGCTGTTTGGGGCTGAGGTCGCCCAGCGCCGCGGCGACGTAGAAATCAGTGGCGCTGTACCAGTAGGCATCGGCGTCATCGCCGGCGTAGTAACGCGGGCGCTTGGGTTCGTCTTCGTGCCATTTCTTGGCCAGCGGAATGCCGGCGATCATCACGTGGTCAACGCGGTTGGCGTCCATCTGCTTTAGCAGCGCCGGCATGCCCTCGGTTTCCTGAAAGAAATCGACGTAGTGCAAGTGGGCGTCGGTGTAGTGGTAGTCGCGGGCGTGGCTGGGGCTGGCCAGCAGCAGCGTGAGGATGAATGTGGCAATAAACGTGGGGTGACTGGACAACGCTTCGCTCCCTGAAAGTGCGTGACAAGCATAGACCCCGCGTCGGGCTTGCAGGTTCAAGCGGCGCCAAGCACGATGTTCTACCACGCCCTTCGACGCCGAGATGTGCCATGACCATAACCATCACCAGCCAGTCCGCCACCAGCTATCGCCACGACATTCAGATCGCCGAACTGGCGCCGTTGGCGACGGACATGCCGACCGAACTGGGCGGCGAAAGCTCGGCGCCAGACCCGCACGATTACTTCGACACTGCGCTCGGCGCCTGCAAAGCCCTGACCGTCACGCAATATGCCCGCGCCCGTGGTATGCCGCTAACCGGCATTAAGGTGGCCATCAGCCGCGACGCCAGCAAAGAGCGCGAAGGCCACTACACCCTCGCGGTGAGCTTGACGCTGGAAGGCGAGCTCAGCGATGAGCAGCGCGCCAAGTTGCTGGCTATCGCCGACAAATGCCCGGTGCACAAGCTGATGACCAGCACCGAGATTCACGTCGACACCCAACTCGCTGAGTAATCGTTTATGGCCGCTCCCCTGGTAATTCGCCCACGCCCGGAAGATGTTGAAGGCCAGCCGATTTTGCGGCCGCTGCCCTCCGCACAGTGCCGCAGCGTCGGGCCGTTTGTGTTCTTCGACCACATCGTCAGCAACCACTACGCGCCGGGCACCGGCATGAATGTGCGTCAGCATCCGCACATCGGCCTGTCGACGCTGAGCTATTTGTTTGAAGGCGCCCTGCTGCACAAAGACAGCATCGGCTCGGATCAGCGCGTGGAGGCTGGCGATGTCAGCTATATGACGGCCGGCAACGGCGTCGCCCATGTCGAGCGCACACCGGCCGAGTTATGGGAAACCGGTTCACAGTTGCACGGGTTGCAGCTGTGGCTTGCCCTGCCGCAGCATCTGGAACAAGGCACACCGAGCTACAGCCATCACGGCGTTGCCGAGTTACCCGAGAGCGAAGCGCTGGGGGTGAAGATTCGGCTGGTTGCCGGAGAAGGCTTCTGCCTCAAGTCGCCCGTGCCGGTGCCCACGCCTACCCTGCTCGCCGACATTTATATGAGCACCGGCTCGGCGCAATTTATTGCCGCCGAACATGAGCAGCGCGCGCTGTACCTGATCAGCGGCGAAGCGCGCCTGGAAGACGAACCTCTGGCGGCGCGCAGCATGGTGGTATTGCCGGCCGGTGAAACCTACACGCTGTTCGCCGAGAGCGACTGCCAGATCATCATGGTCGGCGGCAGCCCGTTGGACGGCCCAAGGCGCATGAACTGGAATTTCGTCGCCAGCGACTCGGCATTGATCGACCGCGCCCGGGCGAAATGGGCCGCCGGCGATTGGCCGACGGTGCCCGGCGAAACCGAAAGAATCGAGCTGCCGCGATAGGGGTTTTCTCCCATCAGACAGGAGCCTTTCGATGGGGCATGTAGGGCTGCGCCTTATAGCGCGCGGCTCTTAGCACCATAAGTTTCGTTCTTATACTAAAACATCACTTTTGCGCATAAACCTGAACTGGTATCTTCCCCCGGCTCCGCAAGGAGTGCGCGGCCGTGCGCGCTGATTTGGCAGTAAGTAGCCTGAAAACAGGACCCGTATGTACGTCTACGACAGTTACGATCAAGACATCATCGAGAGCCGCGTCAAGCAGTTCCGTGATCAGACCCGCCGTTATCTGGCTGGCGAACTTTCTGGCGAAGAATTTCGCCCGTTGCGCTTGCAGAATGGTCTTTATATCCAGCGTTTTGCGCCGATGCTTCGCGTGGCCGTGCCCTATGGCCTGCTGTCGTCGGCACAGGTACGCATGATGGCCAAGATCGCCCGCGACTACGACAAGGGCTACGCGCACATCAGTACCCGCCAGAACGTGCAGTTCAACTGGCCGGAACTGGAGGACGTACCGGAAATTCTCGCCGAACTGGCCACCGTGCAAATGCACGCGGTACAGACCAGCGGCAACTGCATCCGCAACACCACGACTGACCAGTTCGCCGGCGTGGCGAAAGACGAAATCGTCGATCCGCGCCCGTGGTGCGAAATCATTCGTCAGTGGTCCACCTTCCACCCCGAGTTCTCGCACCTGCCGCGCAAGTTCAAGATTGCCGTTAACGGCGCCGTGAGCGACCGTGCGGCCATCGAAGTGCATGACATCGGCCTGGAAGCGGTGAAAAACGCAGCCGGCGAGTTGGGCTTCCGCGTATCGGTCGGTGGCGGCTTGGGCCGTACACCAATCGTCGGCAGCTTCATCAACGAGTTCCTGCCGTGGCAGCACCTGATCAGTTACCTCGACGCCATTTTGCGTGTGTACAACCGCTATGGCCGCCGCGATAACAAGTACAAGGCGCGCATCAAAATCCTGGTGAAAGCGCTGACGCCGGACGTATTCGCCGAACGCGTCAACGCCGAATGGGCGCATTTGAAAGATGGCCCTACCACCCTGACTGAAGCTGAGGTGGCACGTGTTGCCGCCCACTTCGTCGACCCAGCCTACAAAGCTCTGGAAGACCAGACCGACGCCCTCGCCGCCCTGCGCGCCGAGCACCCCGGCTTTGATCGTTGGGCCAGCCGCAACGTGTTCGCCCACAAGAAGCCGGGCTACGTCGCCGTCACCCTGTCGCTGAAGCCCACCGGCGTTGCCCCTGGCGACGTGACCGACAAGCAGCTCGACGTTATCGCCGAACTGGCCGATCGCTACAGCTTTGGCGAAGTGCGCAACAGCCATAACCAGAACATCATTCTGGCCGACGTCGAGCAGAGCCAGCTGTTCACCTTGTGGGGCGAATTGCGTGAAAACGGCTTCGCCACACCAAACGTGGGCTTGCTGACCGACATCATCTGCTGCCCGGGCGGCGACTTCTGCTCGCTGGCGAACGCCAAGTCGATTCCAATTGCCGAAGCCATCCAGCGTCGTTTCGACGACCTGGACTACCTGTTCGACATCGGCAATATCGACCTGAACATTTCCGGCTGCATGAACGCCTGCGGCCACCACCACGTCGGCCACATCGGCATTCTGGGCGTGGACAAGAAGGGCCAGGAGTTCTACCAGGTATCGCTCGGCGGCAGCTCGGGTCGCGACGCAAGCCTGGCGCAGATTCTCGGCCCATCGTTCGCCGAAAAAGACATGGCCGACGTGGTCAGCAAAATCATCGACGTGTACGTGGAAACCCGTCACGAAGAAGAAAGCTTCCTCGACACCTTCCGCCGTGTCGGCATTGACCCGTTCAAGGAGCGCGTATATGCAGCGAATCATTAAGAACGGTCAGTTGGTCGACGAAACCTGGCACCTGCTGCCCAAGGACGCGACGCTGGAAGGCGTGTCCAACTGCGACGACCTGATCGTACCGCTGGGCCTGTATGTGGAACACAGCAGCGCCCTGAAAGCCCGCGACGGCGGCTTGGGCGTATGGCTGGAAGCCGGTGAAGAAATTGAAGAGATCGCCGATCAACTGGACAACTTCCAGGTCATCGCCCTGAACTTCCCCGCCTTCACCGACGGCCGCCACTCCTCCACCGCCTACATGCTGCGCACCCGCTACGGCTACAAAGGCGAAATCCGCGCCATTGGCGATGTGCTCCGCGACCAGCTCTGGGCCCTGCACCGCTGCGGCTTCGACGCCTTCGCCCTGCGCGAAGACAAAGACCCGGACGACGCGCTTAAAGCCTTCAGCGAATTCAACGAGGTTTACCAAGCGTCCGCTGACCAACCCCTGCCCCTCTTTCGAAGAAGGGCATAAACGAAAAAGCCCGCAGATGCGGGCTTTTTTGTGGGCGGGGCTTTAGCCGCGATGTTCTTGGAGATCAAAAGCATCGCGGCTGATCGGAATGCCGCCCAGCCGCTCCCACAGGATCCCACACGTTCTTCAAACAGGCGCCACGGTCGAGATCTCCGGGGCTAAGGTCAGGAAAGGCGCGGTCGTCCGGGAAAGCGCAGCGTACTGCAGTACGTGAGCATTTACCGGGCGAGCGCAACGCAGCATGGCCGACGACCCGGAGATCGCAGCGCTTGCTCTTTAAACAGGCGCCACGGTTGAGATCTCCGGGGCTAAGGTCAGGCAAGGCGCGGACGCTCCTGAAAGCGCAGCGTACATTTAGTACGTGAGCATTTCAGGAGCGACCGCAACGCCGCATGGCCGACGACCCGGAGATCGTGGGGGCAAAAAAAAGACCACCCCGAGGGGTGGCCTTTTAATTGCCCAAACGCAATTAAGCGTTTTTGGCGGTCCAGCCGGTCAGCTCGGCTAGCGCCTTGCCAATGTCAGCCAGCGAACGCACGGTTTTGACACCCGCGTCCTGCAGCGCTGCGAATTTCTCGTCAGCGGTGCCTTTACCACCAGAGATGATGGCGCCTGCGTGGCCCATGCGCTTGCCTGGAGGGGCAGTCACACCAGCGATGTAGGAAACCACTGGCTTGGTCACGTGAGCTTTGATGTAAGCAGCGGCTTCTTCTTCAGCCGAACCACCGATTTCGCCGATCATTACGATGGCTTCGGTTTTCGGGTCTTCCTGGAACAGCTTCAGGATGTCGATGAAGTTGGAGCCTGGGATCGGGTCACCGCCGATGCCGACGCAGGTGGACTGACCGAAACCGGCGTCAGTGGTCTGCTTAACAGCTTCGTAGGTCAGGGTGCCGGAACGCGAAACGATGCCGACTTTGCCTGGCAGGTGAATGTGACCGGGCATGATGCCGATCTTGCATTCGCCCGGAGTGATCACGCCTGGGCAGTTAGGGCCGATCAGGCGTACGCCCAATTCGTCGCACTTGACCTTGGCTTCCAGCATGTCGATGGTCGCGATGCCTTCGGTGATGCACACGATCAGCTTGATGCCACCGAAAGCGGCTTCCAGGATCGAGTCTTTGCAGAAAGGAGCCGGAACGTAGATCACGCTGGCGGTAGCGCCAGTTTTCTCTACAGCTTCTTTCACGGTGTTGAACACTGGCAGGCCCAGGTGAGTGGTGCCGCCTTTGCCCGGAGTCACGCCGCCAACCATTTGGGTGCCGTAGGCAATGGCTTGTTCGGAGTGGAAAGTACCCTGCGAGCCGGTGAAGCCCTGGCAGATAACTTTGGTGTCTTTATTGATCAGGACGCTCATTACTTGCCCTCCGCAGCTTTGACGACTTGCTGAGCAGCGTCGGTCAGGCTGGTTGCCGCGATGATGTTCAGGCCGCTCTCTGCCAGTACCTTGGCGCCCAGTTCAGCGTTGTTGCCTTCAAGGCGCACAACCACCGGGATTTTCACGCCAACTTCTTTCACTGCGCCAATGATGCCTTCGGCAATCATGTCGCAACGAACGATGCCGCCGAAGATGTTCACCAGAACAGCTGCAACGTTGGTGTCGGACAGAATGATTTTGAACGCTTCGGTAACGCGTTCTTTGGTAGCGCCGCCGCCTACGTCGAGGAAGTTGGCTGGCTTGCCGCCGTGCAGGTTGACGATGTCCATGGTACCCATGGCCAGGCCAGCACCGTTGACCATGCAGCCAATGTTGCCTTCCAGGGCTACGTAGTTCAGTTCGAACTTCGCAGCGTGGGCTTCACGTGGGTCATCTTGCGACGGGTCATGCATGGCGCGCAGTTTTGGCTGGCGGTACATGGCGTTGCTGTCGATGTTGATCTTGGCGTCGAGGCAGTGCAGGTTGCCGTCAGCTTTGATAACCAGCGGGTTCACTTCCAGCAGTGCCAGGTCGTAGTCCTGGAACAGTTTGGCCAGGCCAACGAAGATGTGGGTGAACTGCTTGATCTGGTCGCCTTGCAGGCCCAGTTGGAAAGCCAGGTCGCGACCTTGGTAAGGCTGAGCGCCAACCAATGGATCGATAGTGGCTTTGAGGATCTTCTCAGGGGTGTCGTGAGCGATCTTCTCGATGTCCACGCCGCCTTCAGTGGAGGCCATGAACACGATGCGACGGCTGGAGCGGTCAACGACTGCGCCCAGATACAGCTCTTTGGCGATATCGGTGCAGGACTCAACCAGAATCTGGTTGACCGGCTGGCCGTTGGCGTCGGTCTGGTACGTCACCAGACGCTTGCCCAGCCACTGAGCGGCGAAGGCCTTGGCCTCGTCCTTGCTCTTGACCAGTTTCACACCACCGGCTTTACCGCGACCACCTGCGTGGACCTGGGCTTTGACAACCCACTCGGTGCCACCAATTTTGTCGCAGGCCTCAGCGGCCGCTTCCGGGGTGTTTACTGCAAAGCCTTTGGATACGGGCAGGCCGTACTCAGCAAACAGTTGCTTACCCTGATACTCGTGAAGATTCATGCTTGTCTACCGTCTTCGTTAGGTATTGCGCATTCGACGCTGCGTGATAGTTGCCGCGCCACCTGTGACCGTTTTCTAGAAACAGTCCGCCTGGGCATTCCGCGGTGCGTCTTCGAAGTGAAGACACACGACGGGCCGCCCGGCGTGGTTCTTGTTGTCGCTATTAACGCTTTTTGCGGTTGGCGATGTGGATGGCGCCGCCATTCACTGCCAAGGCCGCTTCGTGCAGCGCTTCGGACATGGTTGGGTGCGAGAACACCATCATGCCGAGGTCTTCGGCACTGGTGCCAAATTCCATACCGATAGCGCCTTGTTGCACCAGCTCGGCAGCAGCCGGGCCGATTACGTGAACGCCCAGAACGCGGTCAGTCTTGGCATCGGCGATGACTTTGACGAAACCGGCGGTGTCGTTGGCAGCCATGGCGCGGCCGCTGGCAGCGAACGGGAAGGTGCCGACGTTGATGGCAACGCCTTCAGCCTTGAGCGCCTGCTCGGTTTTGCCAACCCATGCGATTTCCGGGTGGGTGTAGATAACCGATGGCACCAGGTCGTAGTTCATTTGCGCTTTGTGGCCGGCGATACGCTCGGCAACCATCACGCCCTCTTCCGAGGCTTTGTGCGCGAGCATCGCGCCACGTACCACGTCACCAATGGCGTAAACGCCTGGAACGCTGGTGGTGCAGTGGTCGTCAACGAAGATATAACCGCGCTCGTCGAGGTCGACGCCGCTGTCCGCTGCCAGCAACTCGGTGGTTACCGGGCGACGGCCTACAGCCACGATCAGCTTGTCGAATACCTGCTCCTGCTCGCCTTCGGCGTCAGTGTAGGTAACGGTGACTTGCTTCTTCTTCACTTCCGAACCGGTTACGCGAGCGCCCAGTTTGATTTTCAGACCCTGCTTGGTGAGGATCTTCAGCGCTTCCTTGGCAATGGCTTCGTCAGCCGCTGGCAGGAACTTGTCGAGTGCTTCGAGCACGGTCACTTCGGCACCCAGACGGGCCCATACCGAACCCAGCTCCAGACCGATAACGCCAGCGCCAATCACGCCGAGGGTTTTCGGTACGGCTTGGAAATCCAGAGCGCCGGTGGAGTCGACGATAACGTCCTGATCAACCGGAGCTGGCGGGATGTCTACCGGACGCGAGCCAGAGGCCAGAATCACGTTGTCGGCTTCGTAGACAACCGCTTTGCCGTCAAGGCCGGTCACTTCAACCTGCTTGTTCGCCAGCAGCTTGCCGTGGCCTTCGAGCAGGGTGACACCGTTGGCCTTGAACAGGGTGGCAACGCCGCCAGTCAGGTTTTTAACGATGGTGTCTTTGCGCGCAACCATGGCCGGCACGTCGATAGAGACGTTCTTGGCGCTGATGCCGTGCACAGCGAAGCCTTCGTGGGCTTCGTGGAATTTGTAGGAGCTGTCGAGCAACGCCTTGGATGGAATGCAACCGACGTTCAGGCAGGTACCGCCCAAGGCAATTTTGCCTTCCTTACCCTGATATTTCT
This sequence comes from Pseudomonas sp. AC229, assembly GCF_979254655.1. NCBI lineage: Bacteria > Pseudomonadati > Pseudomonadota > Gammaproteobacteria > Pseudomonadales > Pseudomonadaceae > Pseudomonas > Pseudomonas sp. AC229. The sequence continues at coordinate 328,843 of NZ_CEEDHK010000003.1, read as the reverse complement.
CGACACAGGCAGTTTTCAAACCCAGTTGAGCGGCCTTGATAGCGGCTACATAGCCTCCTGGGCCAGCACCGATCACTACCACGTCAAATTTTTGCGTCATAACTCATTCCTTTTCGGATGAAACCGGACAGCCCCTTTTGGGGGCCGCCGTGATCAGAGAACGGATTAGATATCCAGCAACAGGCGCGCCGGATCCTCCAGCAGGTTCTTGATCGTTACCAAGAAGCTCACGGCCTCCTTGCCATCGATCAGACGGTGGTCGTAAGACAACGCCAAGTACATCATTGGACGGATGACAACCTGACCATTGATTGCCATGGGGCGCTGAATGATGTTGTGCATGCCAAGAATGGCAGCCTGCGGCGGGTTGACGATCGGGGTCGACATCATCGAACCGAAGGTGCCGCCGTTAGTGATGGTGAAGGTGCCGCCAGTCATCTCGTCGATGGACAGCTTGCCCTCTTTAGCCTTCTTGCCGAAGGTGGCGATGCCGTTTTCGACTTCTGCCAGGCTCATCAGTTCGGCGTTACGCAGAACCGGAACCACCAGGCCACGGTCGCTGGATACGGCAACGCCGATGTCCTGGTAGCCGTGGTACACGATGTCGGTGCCGTCGATCGACGCGTTCACCGCCGGGAAGCGCTTGAGGGCTTCAACCGAGGCTTTGACGAAGAACGACATGAAGCCCAGGCGCACGCCGTTGTGGGTCTTCTCGAACAGGTCTTTGTATTTGCTGCGCAGGGCCATCACTTCAGTCATGTCGACTTCGTTGAAGGTGGTCAGCATGGCCATGGTCGACTGAGCTTCAACCAGACGCTCGGCCACCTTGGCGCGCAGGCGGGTCATCGGAACGCGTTTTTCCACGCGGTCGCCAGCAGCGAAAACCGGAGCGGCAGCAGCCGGTGCGGCAGCAGCTTTGGCCGGTGCAGCCGGAGCGTTTTTCTTCGCTTCGATGGCAGCAACAACGTCTTCTTTGGTGACGCGACCGCCTTTACCACTGGCCGCGATGCTGTTGACGTCGATGCCGTTTTCTTCAGCCAGCTTGCGCGCAGCTGGAGCGAGGATCAGGTCTTCGGACTTGGCAGCCGGGGCAGCAGCCGGAGCGGCAGCAGCGCTGGCTGCAGGAGCCGGTGCCGCGGCGGCTGGGGCGGCAGCAGCGCCGGCGCCATCACCGAGTTTGCCCAGCAGTTCGCCGCTGAGAACGGTGTCGCCTTCATTCTTGACGATTTCAGCCAGAACGCCGTCGGCCTCAGCCAGCACTTCCATGACCACTTTGTCGGTTTCGATGTCGACGATCAGGTCGTCGCGCTTGACGGCGTCGCCCGGCTTCTTGTGCCAGGTAGCAACGGTGCCGTCAGCAACCGATTCCGGAAATTGCGGGGCTTTGATATCGATAGCCATTGTGTACGGTTCCTTAAATTCGGGTTCTTCAGCGAACGGGCTGCAGGATCGCTGCAGCCCGTTGTGGGACGAAGGCGTTAAACAGTAAAGGCGTCTTGCAGCAGTTTTTCCTGCTGCTCGGCGTGCATCGAAGCGTAACCACAGGCCGGAGCAGCAGAGCCTTCACGGCCGGCGTACTCGAGGAACAGGCCTTTCTTGTGCGCGCTGGTGACGCGACGCATGTGGTGCTGACTGCAATACCAAGCGCCCTGGTTCATCGGTTCTTCCTGACACCAGACCACGTGCTCAAGGTTCTTGTACGGAGCAAGCACCTCGGCCAGGTCATCTTCAGGGAACGGATACAGCTGCTCGATACGCACGATGGCGGTATCGTCGCGGCCTTCGGCACGGCGCTTTTCCAGCAGGTCGTAGTAGACCTTGCCGCTGCACAGTACCAACCGTTTCACTTTCTTCGGATCGAGTGCATCGATCTCTGGAAGTACCGTTTGGAACGAACCTTCGGCCAGGTCTTCCAAGGTCGAAATGGCCAATTTGTGCCGCAGCAGCGACTTCGGCGTCAATGCGACCAATGGCTTACGCAGCGGGCGAATCACCTGGCGACGCAGCATGTGGTAGACCTGCGCCGGGGTAGTCGGCACGCACACCTGAATGTTGTGCTCGGCGCACAGCTGCAGGTAACGCTCCAGACGCGCCGAGCTGTGCTCAGGCCCCTGCCCTTCATAACCGTGCGGCAGCAGCATGGTTAGGCCGCACAGACGACCCCACTTGTGCTCGCCGCTGGTGATGAATTGGTCGACAACCACTTGTGCACCGTTGGCGAAGTCGCCGAACTGCGCTTCCCAGATCACCAACGCATCCGGCTTGGTGGTCGAGTAGCCATATTCGAAGGCCAGCACGGCTTCTTCGGACAGCAGCGAGTCGTACAGGTCGAAACGCGGCTGACCTTCGTACAGGTGCTTCAACGGAACGTGAGTGCCGGCGTCCTTCTGGTTATGCAGCACCGCGTGACGGTGCGAGAAGGTGCCACGGCCAACGTCTTGGCCGGTCAGGCGAATCGGGTGCCCGTCGAACAGCAAGGTGCCGTACGCCATGGTTTCAGCGAAGCCCCAGTTGATCGGCAAGCCACCGGCAGCCATCTTCTGGCGGTCTTCGAGAATTTTCGAGACCTGACGCTGAACCACGAAACCTTCTGGCACTTCCAGCAACTTGGTCGCCAGTTCCTGCAGGGTTTTCAGCGGTACGCGGGTGTCGTGACGCGCGGTCCAGGCGTGGCCCAGGTATGGACGCCAATCCACGAACAGCTCTTTGTTCGGCTCTTTAACCAGGCTTTTTACAACGTGCAGACCGTTGTCCAGCGCGTTGCGGTAGTCGTCGACCTTGTGCTGAACGCTGTCGGCATCAAGGCTGTTGGACTGGATCAACGCGTCGGCATACAGCTCACGGGTGGTCCGCTGCTTGGCGATTTGCTGGTACATCAACGGCTGGGTGCCGTTCGGCTCGTCGGCCTCGTTGTGGCCGCGACGACGGTAGCAAACCAGGTCGATTACCACGTCACGCTTGAACTGCATGCGGTAATCAATGGCCAGCTGGGTCACGAACAACACGGCTTCCGGGTCATCACCGTTCACGTGCAGGATCGGCGCCTGAATCATCTTGGCGACGTCGGTGCAGTACTCGGTGGAACGGGAGTCTTCCGGGTTGCTGATGGTGAAGCCAACCTGGTTGTTGATCACGATGTGCACAGTGCCGCCAGTCTTGAAGCCGCGGGTCTGCGACATCTGGAAGGTTTCCATGACCACACCCTGACCGGCGAACGCCGCGTCACCGTGCAGAGAAACCGGCAGAACCTTGTCACCTGTGGTGTCGTTGCGACGGTCTTGGCGGGCACGAACAGAACCCTCGACCACTGGCGAAACGATTTCCAGGTGGGACGGGTTGAACGCCATGGCCAAGTGAACTTCACCGCCAGTGGTCATCACGTTGGATGAGAAACCCTGGTGGTACTTCACGTCGCCGGAGCCCAACTCGACCAGCTTCTTCTTGCCTTCGAACTCGTCGAACAGGTCGCGCGGGTTTTTACCGAAGGTGTTGACCAGCACGTTGAGACGGCCACGGTGGGCCATGCCGATCACAATTTCTTTGGTGCCGTAAGAACCGGAACGCTGAATCAGTTCGTCGAGCAGCGGAATCAGACTCTCGCCACCTTCCAGACCGAAACGCTTGGTGCCCGGATACTTGGTGCCCAGGTATTTTTCCAGGCCTTCAGCGGCGGTGAGGCGCTCGAGCAGATGGCTCTGAACCTCAGGGGAAACCGTCGGACGACCGCGCACGCTTTCCAGACGCTGCTGGAACCACTTGCGTTGCTCGGAATCGACGATGTGCGTGAACTCGGCGCCAATGGTGCGGCAATATGTCTGCTGCAGAGCCACATAGATCTCGCGTAACGTCGCCTCCTCTTTACCGATGTAAAGCTCACCGGTACGGAAGGTTGTGTCGAGATCGGCATCAGTCAGGCCGTAATGATTGATCGCCAAATCAGCCGGTGCCGGGCGCTGCCACAGACCGAGCGGATCGAGCTGAGAGGCCTGATGGCCACGCATCCGATACGCCTGAATCAGTCGCAAGACTTCGACCTGCTTCTTCTCGTGCTCACTGCTCACGCTGCCGGCAGACACCGGTTGAGCGCGACGCTGGTTCTTGGCCAGCAACACGAAATGATCGCGCACCGTCGAGTGGGAAACGTCATTGGTGACGTTGCCATCGGCCGGCAGCTTCTGGAAGTAGGTGCGCCACTCTTCTGGCACAGCGTTGGGATCGTGCAGGTAGAGCTCGTAGAGCTCTTCCACGTAGGCAGCGTTACCACCGGATAGGTGGGCACTGTCCCACATGCGCTGCATCACGCTTTCTTGCATGCTTGGTCACCCTCGGTAAGGGGACACCACCGGCGTGGAAACCGCATGAAATTACCCAGCCCAAAACCAGCGACCTGGTAAAGCCACTTCGGATCCCGCAGATAGTCCGGGTACCAGCCCGGATGCCCCTGCTGGTCGTCAATTTTTCAAAGTGAGGCCGCCGCCTTTTGGGTAGCGACCCGGTCTTAAACTACGGCGCCGAATGGTCGGCGCCGCAGGTGTAGCTGGTTAAGCAGGTATTGCCGGTAAATCAGGTACCGCTGTGCAACAACATGCTGCGTACGTGGCCGATTGCCTTGGTCGGGTTGAGACCTTTAGGGCAAACGTTCACGCAGTTCATGATCCCGCGGCAGCGGAATACGCTGAACGGGTCATCGAGTGCAGCCAGACGCTCTTCGGTATGGGTGTCGCGGCTGTCAGCCAGGAAACGATAGGCTTGCAGCAGCGCAGCTGGACCGAGGAACTTGTCCGGGTTCCACCAGAACGAAGGGCACGACGTCGAGCAGCACGCACACAGAATGCACTCGTACAGACCGTCGAGCTTCTCGCGCTCTTCGGGGGTCTGCAGACGCTCGATAGCCGGCGCCGGAGTATTGTTCTGCAGGAAAGGTTTCACCTTTTCGTACTGCTTGTAGAAGATGCTCATGTCGACGACCAGGTCACGGATAACCGGCAAACCTGGCAGTGGACGAACGATCAGCTTGTTGCCCTTCACTACCGCCGAAATCGGCGTGATGCAGGCCAGACCGTTCTTGCCGCTGATGTTCATGCCGTCGGAGCCACAAACACCCTCACGGCAGGAACGGCGATACGAGAAGCCCTGATCCTGTTCTTTGATCAACGCCAGAACGTCCAGCACCATCAGGTCTTTGCCGTCGATATCGACGTTGAAGTCCTGCATGAACGGTGCGGCATCCGTTTCCGGGTTGTAGCGGTAAACGCTAACTTGCAGAGTTTTACCAAGAGACATAATGGCCACCCTTAATAAGTACGAATTTTGGGTTCAAACGCCGGAACAGTCTTAGGCGCGAAGTTGACGGCACGCTTGGACACACGCTTCTCGCCTGGGAAATACAGGGAGTGGCAGAGCCAGTTTTCGTCATCCCGATCTTCGTAGTCTTCACGAGCATGAGCACCACGAGATTCCTTGCGGACTTCAGCGGCAATGGCAGTGGCTTCGGCCACTTCCAGCAGGTTCTGCAACTCGAGCGCTTCGATGCGCGCGGTGTTGAAGGCCTGACTCTTGTCGTCGATCTTGACGGCAGCGATGCGGCCACGCAGGTCAGCCAACTGAGCAATACCCTTCTGCATGTATTCGCCGGTACGGAATACACCGAAGTAGTTCTGCATGCAGCTCTGCAGTTCCTTACGCAGGGACGCAACGTCTTCGCCGCTGGTGCGCTCGTTCAGGCCATTCAAACGCGCCAGAGCAACATCAACGTCGGTTTCAGTGGCACGACGATAGTCGACGCCTTCTTTCAGAGTTTGTTCCAAGTGGATGCCGGCCGCACGACCAAACACCACCAGGTCGAGCAACGAGTTGCCGCCCAGACGGTTGGCACCGTGCACCGATACGCACGCCACTTCGCCTACTGCGAACAGGCCCGGAATGATGTGGTCGTTACCCGCAGCATCCTGAGTGATCGCCTGGCCATGAATGTTGGTGGCAACGCCGCCCATCATGTAGTGGCAAGTTGGAACCACAGGAACCGGCGCAACAACCGGGTCAACGTGGGCGAAGGTCTTCGACAGTTCGCAGATACCTGGCAGACGGCTGTGCAGCACTTCCTCGCCCAAGTGGTCGAGTTTCAGCATCACGTGGTCGCCATCCGGACCGCAACCGTTGCCAGCGATGATTTCTTTAACCATCGAACGAGCAACTACGTCACGACCCGCCAGGTCTTTCGCGTTCGGAGCGTAACGCTCCATGAAACGCTCGCCGTGTTTGTTGATGAGGTATCCACCTTCACCACGGCAGCCTTCGGTAACCAGTACACCAGCGCCGGCGATACCGGTGGGGTGGAACTGCCACATTTCGATGTCTTGTACCGGCACGCCAGCACGCAACGCCATACCAATACCGTCACCGGTGTTGATCAGGGCGTTAGTAGTGGACGAGTAGATACGGCCCGCACCACCCGTTGCCAGAACGGTGGCGTTGGAGCGGATGTACGAGGTTTCACCGGTTTCAATGCAGATGGCGATGATGCCGACGAACACGCCGTCCTGGTTCTTCACCAGATCCACTGCATAGTATTCGTTGAGGAATACGGTGTTGGCCTTCAGGTTGGCCTGATACAGCGTGTGCAGCAACGCGTGACCGGTACGGTCAGCTGCGGCGCATGTACGGGCAGCCTGGCCACCTTTGCCGAAGTCTTTCGACTGGCCACCGAACGGACGCTGGTAGATGCGGCCTTGTTCGGTACGGGAGAACGGCAGACCCATGTGCTCGAGTTCGAACACCGCTTCTGGGCCTACGGAACACATGTACTCGATAGCGTCCTGGTCACCGATGTAGTCGGAACCCTTGACGGTATCGTACATGTGCCAGCGCCAGTCATCGTTCGGGTCGGCCGACGCGATGGCGCAGGTGATACCGCCTTGTGCCGACACAGTGTGCGAGCGGGTCGGGAACACCTTGGTCACTACTGCAGTCTTGTGGCCGCCTTGGGCCAGCTGCAGTGCGGCGCGCATCCCGGCACCGCCACCACCAATAATGATGGCATCGAAGGAAAGCGTATTAATGTTAGCCATGAATCAGATACCCCAAAGAATCTGCACGCCCCAGACGAAGTAAGCGAACATGGCGATGCCACACGCTGCCTGGAACAGAAAACGCACACCGGTCGCCCACTTGCCCAACGCCATTTGCGTCAGGTAGTCGGTGGAAATCGTCCACATGCCAACCCAGGCGTGAACGCCCAGAGCAACGAGCGCCAACAGGCTGAAAATGCGCATCCAGTTCTGTGAGAACAGACCATGCCAGACGGTGTAGTCCAGGCCTGGGTGAACCACGAGGTATCCAATCAGGAAAAGGAAATAAGCCGCGAGTACAACCGCAGACACGCGCTGGGCCATCCAGTCATATAGCCCGGAGCGTGAGAAGTTCGTGACGTTAGTTACCATATCCATACTCCCGCCAGCACAATCACTACCGCCGAAACGACGAGTACGATTTGCGAGCCCAGTTTGCCGCCTTCCAGCGTCTCACCAACGCCCACGTCCATAATCAGATGGCGAATACCTGCCACCAAGTGATACAGCAGAGCGGAGAGCAGGCCCCAAATCACAAACTTGGCCAGAGGGCTGGCCAGAAACGCGGCCACCTGCTTGAAGCCATCCTCAGACTCGAGGGACTTGTCGAGTGCGTACAGCAGCACAGCGAGGCCCACGAAAAGGATGACACCGGAGATCCGGTGCAAGATGGACGTGTAAGCAGTGACTGGGAGTTTGATCGTCCTTAAGTCTAGGTTTACAGGTCTTTGGCTATTCACGGCTTTTTTCACACTGAAGGGCCCCTAACAATCAGGGCAAAGTTGTCGGGAAGTGCACTGGTCAGAACCCACTACCCAGGGAGTGACAACCTCCAGAATAAAGGCTCCAAGGCCCCTGGCGGTCGGTGGGGGAGTATAGACAGTTAGGTTACTAATGACAACGAAAAGGCCTACCCCAAACCGCTCATTGCGCTTACTTGGCAAAAGGCGTAAATAGCGCCAAAAAAGACGCAAAACACCGCTGCAAGCCTTCTGGCGCATGGGTTCCGGTAAATTGACTTTAGGATTTATCTCTCTATAGTGTGGCGGGCCCTGCGTGGGGGGCAGTCTGGTGATTTCAAGCATAAATAGGAGGCCACACATGGCTGACAAAAAAGCGCAGTTGATCATCGAGGGCGCAGCCCCCGTCGAGCTGCCCGTTTTATCCGGCACCGTTGGTCCCGATGTTGTAGATGTGCGGGGCCTTACCGCCACGGGCCATTTCACTTTTGATCCTGGCTTTATGTCGACCGCCTCGTGCGAGTCGAAGATCACCTATATCGACGGTGACAAAGGCATCCTGTTGCACCGCGGCTACCCGATCGAGCAATTGGCCGAGCAGTCCGACTACCTCGAAACCTGCTACCTGCTGCTCAATGGCGAACTGCCAACCGAAGAGCAGAAAGCCAAGTTCGTCAGCACCGTAAAGAACCACACCATGGTTCACGAGCAGCTGAAAAGCTTCTTCAACGGCTTCCGTCGCGACGCTCACCCGATGGCCATCATGTGCGGTGTAGTAGGGGCCCTCTCGGCCTTCTACCACGACTCGCTGGACATCAATAATCCGCAGCACCGCGAGATTTCGGCCATTCGCCTCGTGGCGAAAATGCCGACCCTGGCGGCCATGGTTTACAAGTATTCCATGGGTCAGCCGATGATGTATCCGCGCAACGACCTGACCTACGCGGAAAACTTCCTGCACATGATGTTCAACACCCCCTGCGAGATCAAACCGATCAGCCCGGTGTTGGCCAAGGCAATGGACCGGATCTTCATCCTCCACGCCGACCACGAACAAAACGCTTCCACCTCCACCGTACGCCTGGCCGGCTCTTCGGGTGCTAACCCGTTCGCCTGTATCGCTGCCGGTATCGCTGCGCTCTGGGGCCCTGCCCACGGCGGCGCCAACGAAGCTGTGCTGACCATGCTGGACGAGATTGGCAGCGTCGAAAACATCGACACCTTCATCGCCAAGGCCAAAGACAAGAACGACCCGTTCAAGTTGATGGGCTTCGGTCACCGCGTTTACAAAAACCGTGACCCACGCGCTACCGTAATGAAGCAGACCTGCGACGAAGTGCTGAAAGAACTCGGCATCAAGAACGACCCGCAGCTGGAACTGGCCATGCGCCTTGAAGAGATCGCCCTGACCGATCCGTACTTCAAAGAACGCAACCTGTACCCGAACGTCGACTTCTACTCGGGCATCATCCTCAAAGCGATCGGCATTCCGACCAGCATGTTCACCGTAATCTTCGCCCTGGCGCGGACTGTCGGCTGGATCTCGCACTGGAAAGAAATGCTCTCCAGCCCGTACAAAATTGGCCGTCCGCGCCAGCTTTATACCGGCTACGAGCAGCGCGATATTACCGCTCTGAAAGACCGCAAATAAGCATCACGCGGTCGACAAAAACCCCGCCTAGGCGGGGTTTTTTATTGCATCACGAACCTGTCCCGAACCGTAGGAGCGAGCTTGCTCGCGAAGCTTTTTGAACATCACAGGCTTCGCGAGCAAGCTCGCTCCTACAAGAGGCCAGGCCCGCTACTTCTTCTCCGCCCGCTCCTTCATCCCTTGAAGGGTTTTAAACGGCGCATCGACCACAAAGCTGTTAGCCAACCACGACGGCACGCTGCCGCCCGGTTCGGTGGTCACCTGATACGTCACTTCCACATCGCCTGTGCCCTTGGGAGTCATCTTCCAAAAGCCGTCCACCTTGGTCACTCGCACATAGCCTTTCTCTTCAGGCTGATAGGTGGGCAAGCCTTCGAGCTTGCGCAGCACGGTGCCGTCAGGTTCTTCGGTGGTGGTCACGTGGATGATCGAATCCCGTGGGGTTACCGGCCACGGTGGGCTGAAGCGGCTGTACGTCCAGCTCTGCGCCCCTTCGCTTTTGATCAGCTTTTGTTCGCTGCACTGGAAAATCCATTTGCACGAGCCGCCGACGTCTTCCTGCAAGGCACGCAGGGTGGCGATGTCGCTCTTGATGATGGTCACGCCCCGGTAGGCTTTGTATTGCGAGCCGGGTACTTCGCTCAGAAAGACTTTGATGCCGTCTTCATCCTTGGCCAGCTTCCAATCCTCGGCATGCGCCGCTGTAGACGCCAGCAGACTCACGGCACACACGCCAGCCACTCGACTTAGCAAACCCATCACGAACTCCTTACTGATGATGCGCGAGGTGCCAGAGGCCCCCGGGCTTTATTGGATAGCCGCTTCGGTGCCGAGGCTGGTGGCCTGTTCCAGCCAACCCAGCAATCGGATCGCCTCCTCGCGGCTGCTGCCACATACCTCAACATCGGCGCTGAACGCCGAGCACACGGGCGGGCGCTGCGGCGAACCGAACAGCGCGCACAAATTATCGACCGACAGATGCAAACAACGTTCGCCGGCCCGCTTGCCGTTAGGCAAACCAGGTATCGCCGAGCTGATGGAGGGGGCGATGCAGCAGGCACCGCAACCGGGGCGGCAATTCATGACGACTCATACCTCGTGAACAAACCAACCGTGCGCGCTGTAACCAGGCGCGCCGGCGACGGGCGGCGATTCTACTCGCGCGCCCGGCCACCGCAAAGCCACCGCGAACTACTTCAGACGTGTAATCAAACTGGAGGTGTCCCAGCGTCCCCCGCCCTGCCCTTGCACCTCGGCGTAAAACCGGTCCACCAGCTCCGTCACCGGCAGCTGCGCACCGTTACGCTTGGCTTCCGCAAAGACCATGGCGAAGTCTTTGCGCATCCAATCCACGGCAAAACCGTTATCGAACTTGCCCTCCAGCATCGTTTGATAGCGATGCTCCAACTGCCACGACTGCGCCGCGCCATGGCTGATGATGTCCATGGCGCTGGGCACGTCCAACCCGGCGCGACGGGCAAATTGCAGCGCCTCGGCCAAGGCTTGCAGCAAGCCGCCCACACAAATCTGGTTGACCATTTTGGTCAGTTGACCGCTGCCGACCGGCCCCATGCGCTTGACCCGTTTGGCATAACTCTCGACCACCGGCGCCGCGCGCTCAAACAACGCGGCGTCGCCGCCGACCATCACGGTCAACATGCCGCCCTCCGCGCCCGACTGGCCGCCCGACACCGGCGCATCCAGAAACCCCACCTCGCGCTCGGCCGCCAGCGTCGCCATTTCTTTCGCGATATCGGCCGAGGCCGTGGTGTGATCCACCAGCACGCTACCGGCCGCCATGCCGGCCAACGCCCCGCTTTCGCCCAGCAACACGGCGCGCAATTGCTCGTCGTTGCCCACGCAAGTCATTACGAATTCCGCGCCCTCGGCCGCTTCGCGCGGGGAGCCGGCGCTTTCGCCTGCAAATTCTTCGCACCACACATCCGCTTTGGCCTGGGTGCGGTTGTACACGGTCACCTGATGCCCTTCGCAAGCCAGGTGCCCAGCCATATGAAAGCCCATGGTGCCGAGCCCGATAAACGCCACAGTCGCCATCACATCTCTCCTTTCTAGGGTTACCACAAGCGTAGAGCGCCCTGACGATTTGGTCGGGAGAAAATCCCCGACTTCGTCGGTCATACGCCACGCAGGCGCCTGGAATGGGGTTTGCGAGGCGTCGAAAGGCCTTCCATACTGCTTGCCCAACGGATGGAGAGAACGATGGGATATTGGTTGGTGATCGACCTGGAAGCCACGACTGAAGAAGGTGGCTGGCCGGTTACAGACATGGAAATCATCGAAATCGGCGCCAGTCTGGTGAACGCCGAAGGTCGCGAGGTCGACCATTTCCAGCGCTTCGTCCGCCCGCTGCGGCGGCCTCACCTCACCAGTTTCTGTCGGCAACTCACCCATATCACGCAGGCGAATGTCGACGCTGCGGCGCCGCTTGTAACGGTGTGGCCGCTGTTCGAACGCTGGCTCGGCGCGCACCAACCGCGCCTGGTGGGTTGGGCCAGTTGGGGCGACTACGACCGTAAACAGCTGGAACAGGATTGGCAGCAGCACCAGCTCACCAGCCTGCTCGCCAGCGTGCCGCACCTGAACCTCAAACAACGCTTCGCCAAAGCCCGCCAACTGCAAAAACCGGTGAGTTTGAACACCGCCCTGCAATTAGCCGGCCTGAGTTTTCAAGGCCAGCAGCACCGCGCGCTGGAAGATGCGCGCAACACCGCGCGGCTTTTGCCCTTGGTCCTGCCCGCCTCGTAAACGCCGCCGTAGCGCGGCCCGCGCAGGTGACGGGGCCCAGCGCCTTGGGCATACTGGCCGACCTTTTTTCGTCCTTTAAAGGAAATGTCATGTTCAAGGTCAACGAATACTTCGACGGTACCGTTAAATCCATCGCTTTCGGCATGGAACAAGGCCCGGCCACCATCGGCGTCATGGCCGCTGGCGAATACGAATTCGGCACAAGCCAACTGGAAGTCATGCACGTTGTCGCCGGCGCCCTGACCGTGAAACTGCCAGGCACCGACGCCTGGGAAACCTTCGAAGCCGGCAGCAACTTCACCGTTCCAGCCAACAGCAAATTCCAGCTGAAAGTGGCCGTCGACACCGCGTACTTGTGCGAGTACCGCTAAGCTCTACCCCGTCCCGCGGATAAAAACTCCGGAGCGGTAAAAACCGCCCAACAGCATCGCGGCTGAAGCCGCTCCCACGCTTTTGTGTAGGAGCGGCTTCAGCCGCGATCAGCTCCAGCGCTCATTTTGCTCACTGCCACGCTCCAACCGGAATTCCCCATGCCTGGGTCCAAACCCGCCGTCTCGATTGCCCTCCCCATTCTTTTGCTGATCATCGCCATGAGCTCCATTCAGGGCGGCGCGGCGTTGGCCAAGGGCATTTTCCCGGTCGTTGGCGCCGAAGGCGTTTCAGCGCTGCGCCTAAGCCTGGGGGCAATCATTCTGTGCCTGGTGATGCGCCCATGGCGTGCGCCGTTCAACCGCGCCGGTGTGCTGTCGCTGCTCGGCTACGGCGCCTCGCTCGGGGTGATGAACCTGCTGTTTTATATGTCGCTGAAGACCGTGCCGCTGGGCATTGCCGTGGCGCTGGAGTTCACCGGGCCATTGGTGCTGGCCATGCTGTCGTCGCGGCGTTTTATCGACTTTGTCTGGATCGCCCTGGCCGTAATCGGCCTGGCCTTGCTGCTGCCAGTGAACCCGGCCAATGCCGAACTCGACCCGCTGGGCGCCGCGTTGGCCTTGGGCGCTGGCGTGTGCTGGGCGCTGTACATTTTGTTCGGCCAACGCGCCGGTGCCGAACACGGCAGCCAAACCGTAGCGCTGGGCACGGTGGTCGCCGCCGTTATCGTGTTTCCGATCGGAGTATTTGCCGCCGGCAGCGCGATGTTTCATTTCACTTTGCTGCCGATGGCGATTGGCGTGGCGATTCTGTCGACCGCCCTGCCCTACAGCCTGGAAATGTTCGCCCTGACCCGCCTGCCGGCGCGCACCTTCAGCACGCTAATGAGCATGGAACCGGCGATTGCCGCGATGTCGGGGCTGATCTTTCTACAAGAGAAACTCAGCAGCAGCCAATGGGTGGCCATCGGCTCGATCATCGTCGCCGCTATCGGCGTGGCGCTGACCGTGAAACCGCAGCCGGCGAAGAATCCGCCGCGCGATATCAAGCGGGCTGAGTAAACGGCGTCTCGTCGCTGCTGCTGTTGAACTGCAACTCGGCCAGGCGCCGGTACAACGGATTGCCCGCCACCAATTGCGCATGACTGCCCAGCGCCACCAATTGCCCCTTGTCGATCACGGCGATGCGGTCCGCGCTTTTCACCGTGGCTAACCGATGGGCGATGACCAGCGTCGTGCGCCCGGCCATCAACGTGGGCAATGCCTGCTGAATCAGGTGCTCACTCTCGGCATCCAGGGCGCTGGTGGCTTCGTCCAGCAGCAGAATCGGCGCATCCACCAGCAACGCCCGGGCAATCGCCAGACGTTGGCGTTGGCCGCCCGATAGGCCAAGTCCACCGTCGCCCAAATGGGTTTTATAGCCTTCAGGCATGGCCATGATGAATTCGTGAGCATGCGCGGCACGGGCCGCCGCTTCCACTTCAGCGTGGGTGGCAGCGGCGCGACCATAGCGAATGTTGTCTTCCACGCTGCCAAAAAACAGCGCCGGATTTTGCGATACCAACGCGAAGCAGCGCCGCAGGTCGACAGGGTCGAGCTGCGCGATGGGCAGCCCCTCCACCCGAATCTGCCCTTCTTGCGGGTCGAAAAAGCGCAGCAGCAGATCGAACAGCGTCGACTTGCCGGCGCCGGACGGCCCCACCAACGCCAGGGTCTCGCCCGGTTCCACCTGCAAACTGATTCCATCCACGGCAAAACGATCACGGCGCGTGGGATAGGCGAAGCGCACGGCATCCAGCTCGATGCGGCCACTGACGCGCTCGGGCAATACCAACAAATCGCTCGTCGGCGCCTTGATCTCACTGCGCGCCTGCAGCAGTTCGGCAATTCGCTCGGCCGCCCCCGCCGCCCGTTGCAACTCGCCCAGCACCTCGCTCAAGGTGCCAAACGCAGTGCCGACGATCAGGCTGTAAAACACAAACGCCGCCAGCTCACCGCCGCTGATGCGCCCGGCAATTACATCCATGCCGCCAACCCAGAGCATCACACCAACCGCGCCCAGCACCAGCAGAATCACCACGCTGATCAGCCAGGCGCGTTGGGAAATTCGCTTGCGCGCGGTTTCAAACGCGTCCTCCACCGTGCCACCGAAGCGACGTTTGTCCTGCTCCTGATGGTTGTACGCCTGCACGGTCTTGATTTGGCCCAGGCTTTCGCCGACGTAGCTGCCGACATCGGCAATGCGGTCCTGGCTTTGGCGCGAAAGGCTGCGCACACGGCGGCCGAAAATCAGAATCGGCGCGATCACCAGCGGCAAGGCGGCGATCACGATCAGCGACAACTTGGGGTTGGTGACAAACAGCAGCACCACGCCGCCCACCAGCATCAACGCGTTGCGCAACGCCAACGACAGCGACGAGCCGATTACTGACTGCAACAACGTGGTATCGGCCGTCAGCCGCGACTGGATTTCCGAACTGCGGTTGGTCTCATAAAAGCCGGGATGCAGCGTGATCAGGTGGTTGAACACCTTCTTGCGAATATCCGCCACGAAGCGCTCACCGATCCACGACACCAGGTAAAACCGCGAAAAGGTGCCGACCGCCAGCGCGACCACCAGCACCATAAATAGCGCGATGGACTGGTTAAGCATATGCGGCGACTGGGTGGCGAAACCCTGGTCCACCAACAGCTTCACGCCCTGGCCCATAAACAGCGTGATGCCAGCCGTAAACATCAGCGCCACCAGCGCGCCGATTACGTGCCAGCGGTACGGCGCAACAAACTCACGCGTCATGCGCAGCGCCTTGCGCTGGCGGGAAGACAAAATGGAGATCATGCGGCGGCTCGCAGAGAGGAAGGGGCTAGCGGTAGATGGGGACGGTTGGGGCGGGACACAAGCAAAGCGCAAACAAATATAAGCATGGCTTCTGTAGGAGCGAGCTTGCTCGCGAACCCTGAAAAAGGCATTCGCGAGCAAGCTCGCTCCTACAAGGGCTCGCGTGACTCTTCGCCGCCCACCGACAGCGGATACACCAACTCCTCTTTGTACCCCGCCCACACCTTAGCCACGTCGGGAAAACTGTCATCCAGCGCCGCATCGCCGCTGTCCACTAACAAGGGTCGCCCTTCAAGCGTGGCCAATTTGCGTTTGGTCGCCACCACGCGCAGGTTGTCCAACCCAACCGCACGCAACACCCGAGGGCTGATCTGCTGGTTGCCGCGCCCAAGAATGTGGCCCTGGCCGCCAATCGCCGTGACCAGCACCCGCGCCGGCTGTCCATCCACCAGTTCAAACAGCTGCGCCTCGGTCACGTCACGGGCCAGCACTTGGCCGTTTTCGATCACGTCCACGCCCAGCAACGTGGTGTCCAGCCGAAGATTCTGAGCCAGGCCGTGCAGCGTCGAGCCGGGGCCGAAGACGTAGCGCACGTCAGGTTCCCAGGTGTCTTCCAGCCAGGCGGCGATTTCGCTGAGCACCAGTTCTTCCGATTCCACCCCGCCCTGCTTCACCTGCTGCACGAAGCCGCCTTCTTGCGGCACGCTCAATTCGCCATACCAGCGCGCGGTGACGCGACCTTCGCGCAAAGCGCTTTCATCGATATCGCGCACCTCGGCGCTGCTCAAGCGAACGAGCCCGCCTTCCACCAGGCGCCGCGTTAGCTCGCCGGCAGCGCGTGGGCTGACGGCGTAAACACCGGACTGAATCTTCACCCCCGCCGGAATACCCAACACCGCCTGCCCTTCGCGCGTCACCTCGCAGACATCACGCGCGGTGCCGTCGCCGCCGGCAAATAGCAGCAACCCCACCCCTTCTGTTTGTAATGCATGAACGGCTGCGCGGGTATCGGCGGCGCTTGTGTCAGGCCCACCAAGCTGGCCTAGCAAGCGATGTTTGAAGCCCATCTGCGCGAGCAAATCGCCGCCCATGGCGCCGGGAAACGTTAGAAACTCCAGGCGTTCTTGCAACGGCAACAACAGCTCCAGCGCCACCCGCGTGCGCTCGGCAGCGCGGGGTTGAGCGCCACGGGCAATCGCCTCTGCCGCCATGCCGTCGCTGCCCTTGAGCGCCGCCGGACCGCCCAGCCCGGCCAGGGGATTGATGATTAAACCCAGGTGAAAAACCGACATACGCACCCCATGCGCGGGAACTACTCGGCCCGCATCGTTTCACAAAACTACGCCCCGCTTAACGGGAATGGCCTCGCGCTGCTGTGGCGCGACGTTGTCATTGGGCTTTCATCAAGGCCCGCTATTGTCGGCACAACCCAGATGAGGAGACGAGCCATGAGCTTGCACACCCTGCATACCGCCGAACGCCGCGTACACCCGGTGCCACCCCAACACCCTGTCGGCGGCGCCGTGATTGACGCCCAAGGCCGGGAGATTCCTATTACCGAAGGCATGGTTCAACAGGCCTGCGAGAAGATGGAAGAAATTGCCTTGGGCGAGCCTAAGCCAGAGTAATCAGGGAAAGCCATCGAGGCTAAAGCCTCTCCTACAGACCACACCGTGACCTGTGGGAGAGGCTTTAGCCTCGATTACCCCAACGCAATTTCCGTTTACACCAACGTCCCGCCCAACGCCCGCACCACCTGCGCCAGCTCTGGCGCTTCGCCGCTCAGTTTCACATGCAAGCCATCAATTTCACGCCGCGCCGGGTAGTGTTTGCGCAAGGCGTCGAAGGCGCTTTTTCGTTCGGCGGCGTTGCCCGTCAGGCTGCGGCGAAAATCGGCGTCGTCACGACGCGGGTCGTAGATGGCGCGGCATAACGCGGCTAGTGCGACCGGCACAGCGGCCGTCGCATCCAGGCCGAACTCTGTCAGCCAATAAGGCGGCAACAGGTCGTCCAGTTGCACCCGTGGCGGCAGGTTGAAGTGCTGGCAGAAGGCTTGGTAAATCTGCGCCGTGCCGCGCAATTTGCCGTCCAGGCTGTAGCCGGCAATATGGGGCGTGGCGATCAGGCACAGCTCGGCCAAATCCGGGTCCACCTGCGGCTCGCCTTCCCACACGTCCAACACCGCTTCCAGGTCGTGCCGTTGTTGCAGCAACTCGCGCAGCGCAACGTTGTCGACCACGGCGCCCCGGCTGGCGTTGATGAGCCAGGTGCCAGGTTGCATCTGCGCCAGGCGCTCGGCGTTGAGTAGGTGGCGGGTGCTGGCGATCAGCGGCGTGTGTAGGCTGATCACATCGCAGCGCTGAATGATTTCCTCCAGGCTCACGTAATCGCCGCCCTCCGCCGCCTGGCGCGGCGGGTCGCACACCAGCACTTGCCAACCGAGCCCGCGCAGCACATCGACCAGCCGCCCGCCCACCTGCCCGGCGCCAACCACGCCGTAGGTGCGCTGGGCCAGATCGGCGCCGCGCACTTCGGCCAGGCTGAGCAAGCTGCCGAGCACGTAATCCACCACGCCGCGTGCATTGCAGCCCGGTGCGCTGGCCCAGCCGATGTGCTGCTCGGCGAAATAGTCGAGGTCCAGGTGGTCGGTGCCGATGGTGCAAGTGCCCACGAAGCGCACCTTGCTGCCTTCCAGTAACGCGCGGTTCACTTGGGTGACCGAGCGCACCAGCAGCACATCGGCGCGGGCCACGCTGTCGCGGTCGAAGGCGCGCCCGGGCATGCGTTCAATCTCGCCGAACTCGGCAAAAAACTCGTCCAGCAGGGGAATATTTTCGTCGGCAAGAATTCGCATGACAGGCTCCAAAAGTCAGGCCGACATTCTAGGCCGTCAGGCGCTCAGGGGCGATCTTCACATGCCATCGCGCGCGCGTGAGGCTCTTTCCTGACTGACGCGTCAAGGCGTAAACTCGCCGCTCCTTTGCAAGCTCTGACCTGGCGCAGCTCGCGCTTTAAGTCGTATGTCTCGGACAGAGCGAGTGCCCGGCCACCACTGCCGATACAGTGCGCACGTGATAAACATGGACTGCCTCGTGACCGCCCGCGAATCCCGTTTCAACCGCTGCCTGCGCGAACTACGCGCCCTGCTTGTTCTCGCCCTGCCCATCATGATTGCCCAGCTTTCGCATTCGGCGATGGGCTTTGTCGACGCCGTGATGGCCGGCCGCGTCGGCCCCCGCGACCTGGCCGCCGTGGCCTTGGGCAATTCGATTTGGGTGCCGGTTTATTTGCTGATGACCGGCATCCTGCTGGCCACCACGCCAAAGGTGGCGCAACGCTTTGGCGCCGGCCAGGAGCGCGACATCGGCGCGCTGGTGCGCCAGGCCTTGTGGCTGGCCACGGCGGTCGGCATTGCTGCCGGCATCGTGCTGTGGAATGCCGAGCCGGTGCTGCGCTTTATGAACGTCGACCCCGAGCTGATCGGCCCGAGCATGGTTTACCTGTACGGCATCGGCTGCGGCATTCCCTCGGTGGCGCTGTATTACGTGCTGCGCTGCTTCAGCGACGGCCTGGGACGCACGCGGCCAAGCATGATGATCGGGCTGTTCGGCCTGCTGCTGAACGTGCCGCTCAATTACATCTTCATATACGGTCACTTCGGCCTGCCCGCGCTCGGCGGTGCCGGCTGCGGCTGGGCCACGGCGGTGGCGATGTGGTGCATGTTCTTCGCCATGCTCGGCTGGGTGCGCTGGGCGCCGGTGTACAAAACGGCAGGGCTGTTCAGTCATTTCGAATGGCCGCGCTGGGACGTGATTCAGCGCCTGCTCAGCGTCGGCCTGCCGATTGGCATCGCCGTGTTTGCCGAGTCGAGCATCTTCGCCGTTATCGCCTTGCTTATCGGCAGCCTGGGTGCCGACGTAGTCGCCGGCCACCAAGTGGCGCTCAACTTCAGCTCGCTGACCTTCATGATTCCTTACGCCCTGGGCATGGCGGTGACCGTGCGCGTCGGCCATTCCTTGGGCGCTGGCGACCCGCGCCAGGCGCGCTTTGTGGCCGGTGTCGGAATTCTCACGGCGTTGGCGTTTGCCTGCGTGGCCGCCGTGTTGATGCTGCAACTGCGCACCGAAATCGCCGGCATCTACAGCCGCGACACAGCCGTGATCGGCGTGGCCTCGGCGCTGATCGTGTTTGCTGCGCTGTACCAATTCTCCGACGCGGTGCAAGTGACCGCAGCGGGCGCCCTGCGCGGTTACCAAGACTCCCGCGCGACCATGATCATGACCTTGTTCGCCTACTGGGGCATCGGCCTGCCCGTGGGCTACGCGCTGGGCCTGACCGACTGGTTCGGCGAACCCAGCGGGCCGAAAGGGTTATGGCAGGGATTGATCGTGGGCCTGACCTGCGCCGCCGTGATGCTCAGCATTCGGCTGGTGCGCAGCGCCAGGAAGCGGATACGGATTCATAACGCCAAGGCCTGAAGGCCTAATAAGATCGTGTAGTGCGAGACTGATCTGATCAGCCTTCAACCTTCTTACGAATCCAATATAAATAAGTGCCCGCCTCTTCTTCCTGCTGAACCAGTTCATGCCCAAGAAACACGCAAAACTTGGGAATATCGCGGCGGGTCGAGGGGTCGGTGGCGATCACTTTCAGCAGGCCGCCGGCCGGCAAGTCGCGCACTTTGTTGTGCAGCATCATCACCGGCTCCGGGCAGAACAGGCCGGTGGCGTCGAGGGTGCCGTCCAGGGGCGCGGCGGGATCGAATTCAGGCATAAACAACTCCAGAAACGGGCGGCTATTTGCTTAGCCGGCGCAGGTGGCAGGTCACTTCTTCACGGTCGTGGTACAGCTGTTTGCAGCTGATGCTGGCTTTTACGCCACGGGCTTTGAAGCCCTCTTCAATACGTTCGAGCAAACGCTTCACTTCGGCGTAGCGCTGTTTCATTGGCAACTTCAGGTTGACCACCGCTTCACGGCAATGGCCTTCGCCAATCCATGTTTCCAGCAACGCGGCGTTGCGCGCGGGCTTCTCGACGATGTCGCACACCATCCAATCCACCGGCTGCTTGGGCGTCCAGGTGAAACCGTCGACCATCAAATGTTGCACCAAACCGGTGTCCATCAGGCTTTCGGCCATCGGGCCGTTGTCGATGGCGGTGACCAACATGCCACGGCGCACCAGTTGATACGTCCAGCCGCCAGGCGAGGCGCCCAGGTCAACGCCGGTCATGTCGCCGTTAAGGCGTTCGTCCCACTCTTCACGGGGAATGAACTGGTGCCAGGCTTCTTCCAGTTTGAGCGTCGAGCGGCTCGGCGCCTCGCGGGGGAATTTCAGGCGCGGCACGCCGCCAGGCCAGAATGCCGAGTTGTTGGTTTCGGCCAGGCCAACAAACACTTCGCGGCCACTTTTGAAGGTCAGCAACAAACGCGGCTTGCGGGCGTCTTCCACCAGCCGGCCGGCTTTGCTGAGCGCGTTGCGCAGCGGCGCTTCGAATTTTTTGCAGAAGTTCGACAGCTCTTTGCCGTCGTTGGTGTCGAGCACTTCCAGCCACAGGCTGCCGCACACGGGCAAGGCTTGCAGATGGGCGAGCAGCACGCTGATGCGGTCGGTTTCAGGCAGGTCGATAAACTCACCGCGCGCCCACTGCCGGGGAAAAATCAGCTGGGCAAAGCGCTGGCCGCGCATCAGCCGCTCGGGGCCGTCGGCCTCGGTGCAAATGAACTCGGCGTACGCGCTGCTGGCCTTGGCCTTGGCGTACCCGGCCACCTCCAGGCGCGCGGCGTGGTCGCTTATTTCCGAGCACACCTCGCTTTCGAAGCCGGGGCGGCAGTGCAGCAACAAAGTGGTCATCAGGCGTTCTCCTCAGGGCGCGCATGATAGCCGAGTTGGAACCGCAAGCGCTCAAGGGCAGTCAGTTGAAAGGTCCCTGGGCACAAGCGAAAGCCGCGGCGCCAGCTAGGCTAGAGCTGTATTTGTGCGCCGCAACCGACTACGACGCAGGTTAACTGCGCACCGGGCCCCTACCGTGTAGCCCCATTTGGAGATGAGCATGCCGTCCCTGAACAGTTTCAACAGCCGCCAGCGCCTGCAGGTTGGCGACCAGACGTATGACTATTTCAGCCTCCCGGAAGCCGCGAAAGCCTTGGGCAATGTCGACAAACTGCCCATGTCGCTGAAAGTGCTGCTGGAAAACCTGCTGCGCTGGGAAGACGACAAAACCGTCACCCGCAGCGATGTGCAGGCGCTGGCCGACTGGCTGAAAAGCCGCAGCTCGGACCGCGAAATCCAATACCGCCCCGCCCGCGTACTGATGCAAGACTTCACCGGCGTGCCCGCGGTGGTCGACCTGGCCGCCATGCGCGCGGCCATGGCCAAGGCCGGCGGCGACCCGCAGAAGATCAACCCGCTGTCGCCGGTTGACCTGGTGATCGACCACTCGGTGATGGTCGACAAATTCGCCGACGCCAGCGCCTTCGAGCAAAACGTGGAAATCGAAATGCAGCGCAACGGCGAGCGCTATGCGTTTTTGCGCTGGGGCCAGAACGCTTTCGATAACTTCAGCGTGGTGCCGCCGGGCACCGGCATCTGCCACCAGGTAAACCTGGAATACCTCGGCCGCACGGTGTGGACCAAAGAAGAAGACGGCCACACCTTCGCCTTCCCCGACACCTTGGTCGGCACCGACTCGCACACCACCATGATCAACGGCCTCGGCGTCTTGGGCTGGGGCGTGGGCGGCATCGAGGCGGAAGCGGCCATGCTCGGCCAGCCGGTGTCGATGCTGATTCCCGAGGTGATCGGCTTCAAACTCAGCGGCCAGTTGAAAGAAGGCATTACCGCCACCGACCTGGTGCTCACCGTCACGCAAATGCTGCGTAAAAAAGGCGTGGTGGGGAAATTCGTCGAATTCTACGGCGACGGCCTCGCCACCCTGCCCCTGGCCGACCGCGCCACCATCGCCAACATGGCACCTGAATACGGCGCCACCTGCGGCTTCTTCCCGGTGGACGACATCACCCTCGGCTACCTGCGGTTGTCCGGCCGGCCGGACGCCACCGTGGCGCTGGTCGAGGCTTACAGCAAAGCCCAAGGCCTATGGCGTGAACCGGGCCACGAGCCGGTGTTCACCGACACCTTGGCGCTGGACATGGGCACCGTCGAAGCCAGCCTCGCCGGCCCCAAACGCCCGCAAGACCGCGTCGCCCTGCCGGCGGTGAGCAAAGCCTTCGACGACTTCCTCGGCTTGCAAATGAAACCGGCCAGCACCGAAGAAGGCCGCCTGCTCAGCGAAGGCGGTGGCGGCACCGCGATCAACGACGGCGCCAATGCTGGCGACGTTTCCTATGAATTCAACGGCGAAACCCATCACCTGAAACACGGCGCCGTGGTGATTGCGGCTATCACCTCGTGCACCAACACCTCCAACCCCAGCGTGATGATGGCGGCCGGTCTGCTGGCGAAAAAAGCGGTGGAGAAAGGCCTGCAACGCAAACCGTGGGTGAAGAGTTCATTAGCGCCGGGCTCGAAAGTAGTCACCGACTACTACGCCGCAGCGGGATTGACCGAGTACCTCGACGCCCTGGGCTTTGACCTGGTCGGTTACGGCTGCACCACCTGCATCGGCAACTCCGGGCCGTTGCCCGAGCCGATCGAGAAAGCCATTCAGCAAGCCGATCTCACCGTCGCCTCGGTTCTGTCGGGCAACCGCAACTTCGAAGGCCGCGTACACCCACTGGTGAAAACCAACTGGCTCGCCTCGCCGCCGCTGGTGGTGGCCTATGCCCTGGCCGGCACCGTGCGCACCAACCTCAGCGAAGACCCGCTCGGCACCGGCAAGGACGGCCAGCCCGTGTACCTGCGCGACATCTGGCCAAGCCAGGCGGAAATCGCCGAGGCGGTGCAGAAAGTCGACACCGCCATGTTCCACAAGGAATACGCCGAAGTGTTTGCCGGCGATGAAAAGTGGCAGGCCATTCAGGTGCCAGACGCCGACACCTACGCCTGGCAAAACGACTCCACCTATATCCAGCATCCGCCGTTCTTTGAAGCCATCGACCAGGCGCCGCCGAAAATCGGCAACGTCGACAACGCGCGCATTCTTGCCCTGCTTGGCGACTCGGTAACCACCGACCACATCTCCCCTGCCGGCAATATCAAAGCCAGCAGCCCGGCCGGCCGTTACCTG
The DNA here is from genome assembly GCF_979254655.1 of Pseudomonas sp. AC229. Lineage (NCBI taxonomy): Bacteria > Pseudomonadati > Pseudomonadota > Gammaproteobacteria > Pseudomonadales > Pseudomonadaceae > Pseudomonas > Pseudomonas sp. AC229. Next base: position 305,226 of record NZ_CEEDHK010000003.1, on the reverse strand, counting down.
CGCGACAAAGGCGTGGAGCCGCAAGACTTCAACTCCTACGGCTCGCGGCGCGGCAACCACGAAGTAATGATGCGCGGCACGTTCGCCAACATCCGCATCCGCAACGAAATGCTCGGCGGCGAAGAAGGCGGCAACACCCTGCACGTGCCCAGCGGCGAGAAGCTGGCGATCTACGATGCGGCCATGCGTTACCAGGAAGAAGGCACGCCGTTGGTGGTGGTGGCCGGTAAGGAATACGGCACCGGTTCGTCCCGCGACTGGGCCGCCAAGGGCACCAACCTGCTGGGCGTAAAAGCTGTGCTGGCGGAAAGCTTCGAGCGTATCCACCGCTCCAACTTGGTGGGCATGGGCGTGCTGCCGTTGCAGTTCCTCGAAGGGCAGGACCGCAAGGCCCTTGGCCTGACCGGCAAGGAAACCCTGAGCATCGGCGGGCTCGATAACGTCGAGCTGAAAACCTCGATGCGCCTGCCCATCACCCTCACCCGCGAGGACGGCAAACAGGAGCAATTCGAGGTGCTGTGCCGCATCGATACACTCAACGAAGTGGAGTACTTCCGCGCCGGCGGCATTCTCCATTACGTGCTGCGGCAATTGATCGCTGCCTGACCCCGGCAGGCTCTAGCCGGCGGCGTTGCGCAGGGGGCGCAGCGCCGTCCGGCCCCGTGGAAACTGTGCGCCAGTTCAAATCTGGTTACACTGCATCGGAAAGGGTTGTAGGAAAATTCTTCTCAACTTTGCCCGACAGCGGCCGATCAGAACGGCACGGACATTACGGATATTCGCCCCATGCGCAACAATCAGCCCGTCACTCAACGTGAACGTACTTTCCCCGCTCAACAGCGCCTGATCTCCACCACCGACCTTAAAGGCGAAATCACTTACGCCAACGACGCGTTCGTGGAAATCAGCGGCTATTCGCGTGAGCAATTGGTCGGTTCACCGCACAACATGGTCCGTCATCCCGACGTGCCACCGGCGGTGTTCGCACACATGTGGACCACGCTGAAGTCGGGCCGGCCGTGGATGGGCATTGTCAAAAACCGTTGTGCCAGCGGCGACCATTACTGGGTCAACGCCTACGTCACGCCGGTGCTGGAAAACAGCCAAGTCATCGGTTTTGAGTCGGTACGCGTCAAGCCCACCGCCGAACAGATTCGCCGGGCCGAGGCGCTGTATCAGCGCATCAACAGCGGCAGCGCAGCGGTGCCGGCGAGCAACGTCTGGCTGCCCGTTCTGCAGAACTGGGTGCCGTTCATTCTGATCAGCCAGATTGGTTTCGTGATGGGCGCCTGGCTTGATTTCCATTGGGGCTTCCTGGCCGCAGCGGCGCTTTCCGTACCGCTGGGCTTGCTGGGCCTGAACTGGCAGCAACGCGGCCTGCGTCGCCTGCTTAAACTCGCCGAACAAAGCAACTCCGACCCGCTGATCGCCACCATGTACACCGACAGTCGCGGGCCCCAGGCGCAGTTGGAACTGGCCATGCTCAGCCAGGAAGCGCGCCTGAAAACCTGCCTCACCCGCCTGCAAGACAGCGCCGAGCACCTGACGGAGCAAGCGCGCCAGGCCGACACCTTGGCGCAGAACAGCTCCAAAGGCCTGGAGCGCCAGCGCGTGGAAACCGAACAGGTGGCCACCGCCGTCAACGAAATGGCTGCCACCACCCTGGAAGTGGCCAGCAACGTAGCCCGCACCGCCATCGCCACCCAGGAAGCCAACCGCCTGACCGGCGAAGGCCGCAGCATTGCCGGCGAAACCCGCGAAGCGATTCAGCGCTTGTCCATTTCTGTAGGCGAAACCGGCGAAACCGTCACGCGCCTGGCGCAAGACAGCAACGAAATCGGCGGCGTGGTTGACGTGATCAAAGGCATCGCCGACCAAACCAACCTGCTCGCCCTCAACGCCGCTATCGAGGCCGCGCGTGCTGGTGAAATGGGCCGTGGTTTTGCCGTGGTCGCCGACGAAGTCCGCTCGCTGGCGCAACGCACCGCCGAATCAACCGGACAAATTCACCAACTGATCGCCAAGCTGCAACGCACCGCTGAAGAAGCCGTATTGACCATGGAGATTGGCCGCAAGCAGGCCGACGAAGGCGTGGAACGTGTGCTTAAAGCCGACCAGGCGCTGGTCGGCATCAGCGAAGCGGTGGCCAATATTGCCGACATGGCGGACCAGATTGCCGCGGCGGCCGAAGAACAAAGCGCGGTGGCGGATGAGATTAACCAGAACATCACCACCATTGCCCAGTTGGCGGACCAGACCTCCGGGGAAGCGCAGAACACGGCGCAGTTGAGCCGGGAATTGACGGTGACGGCGCAGCGGCAGTCGGCGTTGGTGGAGCGGTTTAATCGGTAGGTTTGGGTTATCTCGGACTTTCGCCGCACTTCATACCGTGTTCGGCTTCAAATACTGGATTCCCGCTTTCGCGGGAATGACGGGGGGTTGGGTTTAAATATTTAAGCCATTGCGCGAAAGCTGCCACCTGTCTTAGTAAAAACATCCGTCATCCTCGCGAACGCGGGGATCCAGTATCTGAAGCCGTGCACGGTACGAAGCAACCCGAATAACAAAAAACCTACCCCCCAAACACCTCCCCCAACCTCTCCAACGCCCCATCCGAACGCCCTTCAGCCTCCGCCAACTCCGCCCGCCAAACCGCAACCAACGGCCCCAACTCTGCCTCCTGCTCCGCCCGCGCCAGCCATTGCAGCCGGTCATGCCACGCGCCTAGGGCATTCTGCGCACGCTTCAAGGCTTTCACCTGTTTGGCCGAAACCTCGACCAAGTCGGGGTAAGTGTCAGCGCAGTAGCGAACCCGTTTAATCAAAATGCGCAGGCGATGCCGATCGTGGGCCGGGTCAGCCATAGCCGCGCTCAGCCGCTCGCTCTCCTTGCGTAGCTGGCGCGTGATGTAACCCTTCAAATGCTCCGGCGCCGCGTCATGCAAGGTGCGGCGGAAGAATGAGGGCCACAGGTCCAGGGCGTGCTGCAAGCGCATCGCCTCCGAGCTGCGCAGCAGTTGCTGGTACTGCGCCGGCAATTCGCGCTCTCGGCGGGCGACAACCGCCGCCATTGCCGGATGACGGCGCAACTCGGCCAACAGCACTTCACTGTCGCGCACCGGGCTGCTACTGCGCCCCGCCGCCGCTGCGGCCGTCACCAATGGGTCATGTTCGATAATCTTGCGAAACGGCCGCAACAGGCTGCGCAGCTTGCGTATGGCGATGCGCACGTCGTGCAAGGCTTCGTCATCCGTGGCGGCCGCCAGGCGCTCGCGGCTGGCGAGCAAATTGACTTCCAACTGCACAACCCGGGCGATCAGGGCATCGATAAATTCGGACATGGGCAACCTTATCTAGTCATCACGCTGCAACCAGCGCATCGGCAACGCGCGGCGCAAGGTTCGCAAGTGCTGCTGCAACTGCTCGGGCGCAACGGGCTTACCGCCATAGCGCTGCGCTTCAAAGGCATCGGCGAAAGCGCGAATGTGCCCCACCTGCCCTGGCAATGCCAGCGCGGCGCGCTCGGCAAATGCGCGCGCGCCTTCGGCCGGCAAACGCCGAACACCGTGGCGGGCCAGCAGGCGTTCGAAGCGTTGATAAAGGCGCTGCTGCACATCGCGCTCACGGCGCCAGGGTTTGAACAGCCACAGGGCAATCAGCGTCAACACCAACGCGCCGCCGCCGACCAGACCCAAGAGGAAATCGCGCGAATCAAGGCGACCAAACCAGCGCTGCAACACTTCCAATTGCGTGCCCTGCTGGTAATCCAGCACCCAGCGTTCCCAGCCGTAATTGAGGTTTTCCCAATTCAGGCGCAGTTGGTTGAGCCAGTTGATATGGCGGTAGCGCAACAGCGACAACGGCGTGCGCTCCAAAAAGCTTTGTTCATTTGCCAGCGCTTGTTCCAAACCTTGCTCGATACGCTCCGGCGCTACCTGAAAGGTCGGATCGATCACGGTCCAGCCCACGCCTTCGCGCCAATATTCGACCCAGGCATGGGCGTCGAACTGGCGCACCTGAATGTAATTGCCCGACGGGTTCAATTCGCCGCCCTGATACCCGGTCACCACCCGCGCCGCAATACCTGCCGCACGCAACACGAATGCCGTGGCGCCGGCGTAGTGCTCGCAAAAGCCGCGCCGCGTGGTGAAGAGAAAATCATCGATGCTGTTCTCACCCACTTGCGGTGGCCGCAGGGTGTAGAAATACGGCTCGCGGTTGAAATGGCTCAGTACCGCTTGCACCCGCGCCTGCTCGTCCGGGAACTGCGCCTTGAGCTGCTGCGCCCATTCGCGGGTGCGCGGGTTGCCGTCGGCCGGCAGTTGCAAGGCACGGCGTAACGCCGGTTTGCTGGCCTGCAGTTCACGCAGCGCTTGTGGCCAGGAGGTCACGGTGTAGACCAGGGTTTTGTCGACCGGCCGGCCGCGCTCGAGGCGGTAATCACTCATTAGCCGCGTGCGCTCAAGCTCAGTGGTGGCCAGGTCGAGCCCGAACAGCCAGGGCTTGCCACTGGCTTCCATGACGATGCGATAACGCAGCGGTTCACCTGCTCGCGTCCACGGCGGCGCCGGCGCCCAGCGCACTTCCGATGACTGCGACCAGCGCCGGCCCTCGAATTTATCCAGCGTCAGTGCCCGCCAATACTGCTGACTACGCGGCGGAGGTGCGCCCTCGAAACTGGCGCGAAAGGCCAGCGCATCAGAGCGGCTCAGCTCAGCGATGTCGTTCGGCGCCATGCTGTCCGACAGCCCGGTAATGGCGCGCTGATCGGGCATGGGCAGCGACCACAGCGGCCCGAAGCGAGGAAAAAACAGAAACAGCAGCAGCATCAGCGGCACGGCCTGCAGCAGCAAGCCGCCGGCCAGGCGCAGCGGCGGCCACGGGCTTTGTTGTTGCGGACTCTGCTGCAAGGCAATCAGCGCGGCCAACAAGCCTGCCACCGGCAGCAAAGTGAAGGCCACCGTGGTCAAGCGGTCGTCAAACAAGTACACCGTGACCACAGCAAAGAAGCCCAACAGGATCAGCACCAACGCATCGCGGCGGGTGCGCATTTCCACCAGTTTCAAAATAAACGCGGCAATCAGCAGCACCACGCCAGCGTCCAAGCCAATCAGGCTGCCCCGCGATAAAAACACGCCACCGACAATCCCCACCGTCAGGCCGGACTTCAGCCAGGTGGCCGGGTATTGCGCGCGCATGCGGAAAATCTGCACGCGCCAGCCGGCACACACCAGCCACAAGGCGATGATCCACAGCGGCAAGTGCTCCAGGTGCGGAACGATCACCAGCACCTGCGCCACCAGCAGCCACAACAGACTGATGCGCGGAATCGCTTGCGCGGCGCTCATCGCCCGCCCTCCCCGTACAGCGCCAGGGCGCGCAGGCAGGCTTCGCGGTGGGTTTCGCCGATGTCCGGGCCATGCACCGAACCGGGCAAGCGCAAGGCAAAGGGTTGCTGACGCTCTGACAACGCCAGCACCCAGTGGCACAGCAGCGACAGGCGCATTTCACTGTCGCCTTGTAATTCATCGAAATCCAGCCACAGGTCGCGCCCGGTCAGGCTGGCAAAATCCTTCACCAGCAGGCCTTGGCCACGGGAATAGGCCTTCCAGTGCAAACGCCGTTTCGAGTCGCCCGGCTGATAGGCCTTCAGGCCCTGGAAATCATCCGCACCCTGGCCAACGGCGCGGGCGCCGTCGTCGTCATCGTCGTCTTTGATACCGGCCACCAACGGCAATTCACCGGGTAACGGACGCGGATACACCAACAGCGCCTGGTCCAGGTCCACTTGGCTCCACGCCACCAATATGCCCAGCGGAAAGCGGCTTTCCACCCGTAGCCGGCCAGGTCGCAGCCAGCCCCGGCGGATGGCCGGCACGGTGATCTCACTTTCAGCGATGCCATCGGCGCTCACGTCGAAACGCTGCAACTCCTGCGGCGGCCACCCCAGGGCGATGGACTGGTGCACGCCGCCGTTGCTGCTAAGGCGTACCCGGAACGTCGCTTGCTCGCCGACAAACACCGGACGGCCGCCGGCCGCATGCAACGTCAGGTCGGCCAGGTTTCGGTAGGTATGAAAAATGGCGATCACGAACACCGCCGCGAGCAGAAAGGTCAGGCCATACGCCGGGCTGTTCTGGTAATTGACCCCGGCCATCAACATCAAAAACAGCGCCAAGCCAAACGCGGCGCCGATGCGCGTGGGGATGATAAAAATCCGCCGCTGCGTCAGCAGCACGCTGTTGGCCGGTGGAATACGCCGGTGTAACCAGCGCTGCCAACGCTGCTTGAGCATTGCCATCAGAGCGCGGGCACTTCGCGTAGCAACCACTGCACTAACGCGCCGCCGCCGTGCCCGGCCGGGTCCGCGCGCTCACGCAAACGGTGGCCCACCACCGAGGGCAACACCGCTTGCACATCCTCGGGAATCACATAATCGCGCTGCGCCAGGAACGCCCAGGCGCGCGCCGCCGCCAACAGCGCCAGGCTCGCCCGTGGCGACAACCCCCAGGCAAATTGCGGCTGCGTGCGCGTGGCTTCAACCAAGCGCAGCACGTAGTCCACCAGCGCATCACTGGCGCGCACCTTGGGCACTTCGGCTTGCAGCTCGGCGAGTTGTTGATGACTGAGCACCGCATCCAAACGCGGCAACATCTCGCGCCGCGCTTCGCCGAGCAGCAGGGCCTTTTCCGCCGCCTTGGCCGGATAGCCCAACGACAAGCGCATCAGAAACCGGTCCAGCTGCGACTCGGGCAACGCAAACGTGCCGCCCTGGCTGACCGGGTTTTGCGTGGCAATCACAAAGAACGGCTCCGGCAGTGGCCGGGTCGCGCCCTCGATGGTCACCTGCCCTTCCTCCATTGCCTCCAGCAGCGCGCTCTGACTTTTCGGCGTGGCGCGGTTGATCTCATCAGCCAGCACCAACTCGGCAAAAATCGGCCCCGGATGGAACACAAAAAGGCCGCTGTCTTTATCGAAGACCGAGGTGCCGAGAATGTCGCCGGGGAGCAAATCGGAGGTGAACTGAATGCGCTGAAAGTTCAAACCCAGCACATTGGCCAGCGCGTGACTGAGCGTGGTCTTGCCCATGCCGGGCAAGTCTTCGATCAGCAAATGGCCCCGCGCCAACAAGCAGGTCAGCGCCAGGCGAACCTGGGGTTCCTTGCCAAGCAGGATTTGATTGACTGCATTCAGGCAGGCGTCGAGTTTGGTAAGCATGCGTCACCCCGTAATCCACGAACCCCGGATGCTACCGGGGTGTGGCGTGATGGCAAAGGTTCTGCAACCTTTGCTGACGTATTGAGCGGTGATGTGCGCAGTGGCGCACATCATGGGCAATACGCTGCCGACGTCAGCTGCGGTAATTGGCTCTATGGGTTTTGATCGTGGGCTGGGGTTTTCGAGCGGAACATTTTTCGCCCGCCGTTTTTCCGCACATGCGCAAACCCATCAACGCCATCGCGGCTGAAGCCGCTCCTACAGGTGCGCGGATCGGAAACCAGCGGCCTTCAGCCTCAACGCAACCGCTCAAGCATCTGGTAGTACCACATGCCAACCGCCAGCATCTGATTGCCCACCCAATCGCCAAACGGCAGGCGGATGTGGCTGACGCCGGCAAAGGTGTCGAACTTTTCCAGGGAACCGGTCACCGCGTTGGCCATGATTTCGCCGACGATATGCGTGGTCGCCACGCCGTGCCCCGAGTAACCCTGCGCATACCAGACGTTTTTCGACAGCTTGCCCAGCTGCGGAATGCGGTTGATGACGATGCCCATCATGCCGCTCCACTGGAAGTCGATTTTCACCCCTTTCAAACGCGGGAACGTGTGCTCGATGGCCGGGCGCAATTCACCGGCGATGTCGCGCGAGTCGCGGCCCGAGTAGTTGGCGCCGCCGCCGAAGAGCAGGCGTTTGTCGGCGGTCATTCGGTAGTAGTCGAGCACGAAGCGGCAGTCGTAAACCGCCAGGTCTTGCGGGTTGAGCTTGGCGGCCACCTCTTCGCCCAGCGGCTCGGTGACGACGATGCCGCCGGAGGCCGGGAAGATCATGCCGGCCATCTTGCGTTTCTCCAGCTTGTGGTAGGCGTTGCCGGCGAGGATCACCGAGTTGGCGACCACGCGGCCGTGCTCGGTGACCACCACGGGCACCTCGCCGTGGATGATGTCGACCACGGGGGAGTTTTCGAACACCACGGCGCCCAGACTTTCGGCCGCGCGCACTTCGCCCAGGCACAGGTTCAGCGAATGCACGTGCATGTTGCGCCGATTGTGCAGCGCGCCGTGATAGATGCTGGTTTCCAGCAGGCTGGGCATCTCGGCGGCGCTGACCATCCGCACGTCATCGCCCATTCCCCGGCGCACGGCTTCATCGTAGTTGGCGCGGAAGCCGTCCATGTGGCTGGGTTTGTAGGCGGCGTGTAGGTGGCCGTGTTTGAGGTCGCACTGGATGTTGTATTTCTCGACGCGCTTTTTGATGATTTCGTGGCCGCGCCAGCGCAGGTTCCAGATGAAGTCGTCGACGTCATCGCCGAGCTTGGCGCGCATCTGTTTGCGCATCGCTTCATCGCCCGACAGGCTGCCGGTCACTTGCCCGCCGTTGCGCCCGGTGGCGCCCCAGCCGATTTTTTTCGCTTCGATAATCGCCACTTTCAGGCCGCGCTCGGCCAATTCCAGCGCCGTGGAAACGCCGGTGAAACCGCCGCCGATAATGGCCACGTCCACGCGCACTTCGCCTTCCAGGCGCGGGTAATTGGTTTCTTCGTTGAGCGTGGCGGTGTAGTAGGAATTGCTGCGTTGCGAAGTCATAAATTCATCCAAATCTCTCGGCCCTCTCGTGTTCCTGCAGGAGCCAGCTGTCGCGAAGCGGTTGAGGTGAAGTGCTTCGCCAGAGCGCTGGCCTCTACGGGATTGAGGTCGGCTCGATGGTAAAAATTAATCAGGCCTGTTGCAGGTACCAGCGCCAGTCTTGCTCGCCCACTTCGCCCATGAATTGGCGGTATTCGGCGTTCTTTACGGCCAGATAAATGCGCAAGAAGTCTTCGCCCAGCGCGTCTCGCGCCCAAGCGGATTTCTCCAGGGCGCGCAGGGTGGTCAGCCAGTCGGTGGGCAGCACGTCGGTGGCTTGGGCGTAGCCGTTGCCTTCAACCGGCGCGCCGGGGTCGAGCTGTTCGCGAATGCCGCGATGGATGCCGGCCAGAATCGCCGCCGCTGCAAGATACGGGTTGGCGTCGGCGCCGCAAATGCGGTGTTCGATGTGCCGGCTGTTCGCTGGGCCGCCCGGCACACGCAGGCTGACGGTGCGGTTATCGACACCCCAGGTCGGCGCCAACGGCGCATAGCTGTTGGCCTGGAAGCGGCGATAGGAGTTGGCGTTCGGGCAGAAAAACAGTAGCGAGTCGAGCAACGTCGACAGCATGCCCGCCACTGCCTGTTTCAACAGCGGCGTGCCGTCCGGCGCTTCGCTGGCGAACAGGTTGTTGCCGTGTTTATCGGCGATGCTGACGTGCATATGCATGCCGGTGCCGGCGATGTGATCGAAAGGCTTGGCCATAAAGCAGGCCGTCATGCCGTGCTTGTGCGCTACGCCTTTGACCAGGCGTTTGTAGCGCACCGCTTCGTCCATGGCTTGCAGGGCGTCGGTGCGGTGTTCCAGGGTGATTTCCACCTGGCCGGGCGCGTATTCGGATATCGCCGTGCGCGCCGGAATGCCTTGGGCTTTGCAGGCGGCGTACAGGTCGGCCAGGAATGGCTCGATCTGCTCCAGCTCACGCAAGCCATACACCTGCGTGCTGTAAGGCCGACCACCATCGGCATCCAGCGCCGGTTGCGGCCGGCCTTGGGCGTCGCGTTTCTGGTCGAGCAGGTAGAACTCCAACTCGGCCGCCATGACCGGGTAATAGCCGTCGGCTTGCAGCTCGTTAATCACTTTCTCCAGCAAGCGGCGCGGGTCGGCCACCGCTGCCGGCATGCCCTGCTCGCTGTGCATGCTTACCTGCACGGCGGCGGTCGGCATCAGGCGCCACGGCAAGCGCGTCAGGCTGCCGGCCACCGGGTAGGCGCGGCAGTCGATATCGCCCACGTCCCAGACCAGCCCGGAGTTTTCCACGTCATCGCCATTAATGCTCAGGCCCAGAATAGTGCTGGGCAGCGGCCGGCCGGTTTCGTACACAGCCATCAACTCGTCGCGGTGCAACAACTTGCCGCGCGGCACGCCGTTGTTGTCGATGATGAACAGCTCGAACATCTCGAGATCGGGGTTCTGTTGCAGAAACGTTTGGGCTTCTTGCGGATCGGCAAAACTCATGGGGCATTCTCTTGATTGGCACCCAGCGCCACGGCGTTGGGCAATCAGCCAGACGCGGGCAAAGCGCCACTTCTGTTGGCGTTCGGCTGGGCGCTGGCGATACAGGAAACGTGCGCGGGGCACGTAGCGGGCTAAGGCCCGATCAGAGAGAAGCGGCGTCTGGCGGACGGGCATGGCGGCAGTGCCACAAGGCCCAGAATGCCAATTCGATGGGAAGCGAAGTGCTCAAAAGAAAGGCTCTGTAAACAGATGCCTGGAGAGTCACATAAGGGGGATGGGGGGTTAAATTCAAATCTGAGTATGTTTAGTTTTGGGTGGGGTAAACATTGGGGAAGGCGGTGGTCCAGAGTCGTTTAAGGAAATGCGATTAATCCGAAATACTGGATTCCGAATTGTCGGACCACCGCCTGCGCGGGAATGACGGGTGTTTTGTTTGCGATTCTCGTACTCCAGCAGTGCGTCGGTCGACACCCAGCCATCAGGAAAAACCTCCGTCATCCCCGCGAAGGCGGGGATCCAGTTTCTACCAGGGAAATGCAATTCTTCCGAAGTTCTGCATTCCGAACTGCACCGGCCCTTACGACAAATCCCCCCGCACCGCCCGCTCTTCCACCAAGTCCGCCTCAAACAGATTCTCCAGTTCCGCGCGCGCCTCGCGGGCCGTCTGGTTCACTTTGGCCGCGTCGTTGTAAACCAAATGCTGTTGGCGCAGCACATCTTCGTCGTGGCGTTGGAAGCGGCGGATGCGTGCTTCGGCCTGTTCTTTGGTCAAGCCCAGTTCCAGCAAAATCAGGCGGCCCATTTCCAGGCTGGAGTGAAAGGTTTCGCGCACGGCGGTGGCTTCCAGGTCGACCAAATGGTGCACGTGCTGGCGGTTGCGGGCGCGGGCGATGACTTTCAGGTGTGGGTACAACTTGCGCACCAGGCGCGCGGTTTCGATGTTGGTTTCCGGGTCGTCGGTGGCGACGATAAACAGCTCAGCCTTGTCGACATGGGCGGCATGCAGAATTTCCGGGCGCAGCGGGTCGCCATAGAAGATCGACATACTGCCGAGACTGCGTTGGTATTCGACGCTTTCCACCGAGGTGTCCAGCGCCACGAACCGCACGCGCTGCGCGCGCAGTACCCGGGCGACGATCTGGCCCATGCGGCCCATGCCGGCGATCACCACGCGCGGGGCGTCGGCGTCAAACTGGCTGTATTCCTCGGGCGCTTCGCGCTCGGGCACCGGCTGCGGTTTGCACAGCGCGGCGATAGCCAGCAGCAACAGCGGCGTTATAGCCATCGACAGCGTGATCGACAGCACCACCAGCCCCAGCAAGCGGTCGCTGAACAGGCCGTTCTGGTGCGCCATGTTGAACACCACGAAGGCGAACTCGCCGCCCGCCGCCAACACCACGGCCAACGACAGCGCAGCACGGCGGTCGAGTTCGCCCAGCCAGCGGCCAATGCCGAACAGCAGCGGCAACTTGGCGCAAATCAGAATGGCGGTGAAGCCCAGCACGACCCAGGGTTCGCGCATCAGCAGGGCGAAGTCGGCAGTCATGCCCACGCTCATAAAGAACAAGCCGAGCAGCAAGCCTTTGAACGGTTCGATCTGCGCTTCCAGCTCGTGGCGGTATTCGGAATCGGCCAGTAGCAACCCGGCGAGGAACGCGCCCAAGGCCATGGAAATTCCCGCCAACTCCATCAGCCAGGCGGTGCCCATGACCACCAGCAAAGCCGTGGCGGTGGACACTTCGCGCAAGCCGGTTTTGGCCACCACGCGGAACACGGGGCGCAGCAGGTAGCGGCCGCCGACCACGACGATGGCAATGCTGATGATGATTTTCACCACCTGGCTCACTTCATCGCCCGCCGATGTGCCGTGATGGGCGCTGCCGAGCAAGGGAATAAGGGCGATCAGCGGAATGGCGGCGATGTCTTGAAACAGCAAAATGGCGAAGGCCAGGCGGCCGTGGGGTTTGTTCAGTTCCTTGCGTTCGGCAAGGATTTGCAGCCCGAACGCGGTGGAGGACAAGGCCAGGCCCAAGCCGAGAATTACCGCGCTGTTCCACGCCTGATCGAAGAACGCGTAGGCGATGCCGCCGATTAACAGGCCGCTGCACGCCACCTGCGCCAGGCCCACGCCAAACACCGATTTGCGCATCACCCACAAGCGGCGGGGCGACAGCTCGAGGCCGATGATGAACAGCAGCAATACCACGCCCAGTTCAGAGATTTGCGCAACGCTTTGCGGCTGGCCGATCAGCCCCAGCACCGACGGGCCGATCAACACCCCGGCGAGCAGGTAGCCCAACACCGAGCCCAATTGCAGGCGCTTGGCCAATGGCACCACCAACACTGCCGCCAGTAGGAAAACCACCCCTGACTGCAGAAAACTATCGCCGTGCTCCACGCCCGTGCTCCCATTTGTAGGTCGGCCAACGGCCGGGGGCGTGGATTATCGGTAAAAACGCCGCGCACTGCACGGCGGCTGATGGACGCTGGCCTGTCAGGAGGCGCTCAGGCGATAGCCAACGCCCGCTTCAGTGCTGATAAAGCGCGGGTTGGCCGGGTCGTCGGTGAGCTTCTGGCGCAAATGGCCAACGACCACGCGCAGGTAGTGAGTGTCTTCAGTGTGGGTCGGGCCCCAGATGTCTTTGAGCAGTTGCTGCTGGGTGACCACGCGACCGATGTGCTGCGCCAGTTGCGCCAGCACCGCATATTCCTTGCGGGTCAGGCTGATGTCCTGGCCGTTCAGGGTTACGCGGCGGTAAGCGAAATCGACAGTCAGCGGGCCGACGCTAACCGAGGCTTGCGGGGCGTCGCCGGCCTGGGCATGGCGCAGCAGCGCGCGAACGCGGGCGAGAAATTCCTGAATGCCGAACGGTTTGGTCACGTAGTCATTGGCACCGCTGTCCAGCGCCTTGACCTTCTCGCCCTCGCCTGCGCGCACCGACAACACCAGCACCGGCACCTGCGACCATTCGCGCACCTCGCTCAGCACCTGCTGGCCGTCCATGTCCGGCAGCCCCAGGTCGAGCACCAGCAAATCCGGCTTGGCCAATGCCGCCTGCGCCAGCCCCTCGGTGCCGGTGGCGGCTTCGATCACTTTGTAGCCCTGGGCGGCGAGGCTGATGCGCAGGAATTTGCGAATCTGCGGCTCGTCGTCGATGAGCAGGATGGTGCTGGGGTTGCTGGTCATATGAGGTCGTTATCGGCAGACGGTTGCGGGTGCAGCGGCAAGTGTAGGGTCAAGCTGGCGCCGCGCCCATCCAGGCCGTCGCCCACCGTCACGCGGCCGCCGTGGGCGCCGAGCATGCCTTGGCAGATCGCCAGGCCCAAACCGGTGCCCTGCCCGCCTCGGTCGCCACGGGCGGCGGTGTAGAACATGTCGAAAATTTTTGCCCGCTCGGCCTCGGGAATTCCCGGTCCCTGATCGCTGACGCTGATACGCAGCTCACTGGCATCGCTGTTCACCGCCACGCGCAGCCGACCGTGGGCCGGCGAAAAGCGTGCGGCGTTTTCCAGCACGTTGATCAGCGCCTGTTCAATCAGCGCCGCGTGCACCCACAGCAGCGGCAGTTCGGCCGGCACTTCCGTTTCCACTTGCAACGGCGCCAACAACGGCCGCAAACGTTGCAGGGCGCTGGCGACGATATCCACCGGCGCTACCCAATCACGCGCCAACTTCAGGCTGCCATGGCCGAGGCGCGTCATGTCCAGCAGGTTCTGGATATAACGGTCCAGGCGCTCGGCTTCATCGCGGGTGCTTTCCAACAGTTCGATGCGGTCGCTGTGGGGCAACTGGCCGTCCAGGGTCAGCAAGCTGTCGATGGCGCCGCGCATGGCCGTGAGCGGCGTGCGCAGGTCGTGTGACACCGAGGCCAGCAAGGCGCTGCGCAGTTGTTCGGTTTCGCCGTGCAGGCGTGCGGCTTCCAGGTCTTGCGCCAGTTGCGCGCGGGCCAAAGCCTGGCCCAGCGGCTGGCCAAGCGCGCTGAGCAAACGTCGGCGTTCCATGGCCAGTGGTTGCTGGTCTTTGGGGCTGACGCCGAGCAACAGCAGCGGCCCGTCTTCGCCCGACAACGGCCACCACCACCAACGCCCGCTCGGCAACGTGTCGGTGCCCAGGCCGGCGGCCTGATCGTGTTGCCAGGCCCATTCGGCCGCCATGCGTTCGGCATCGCTGAGCAAGCGCGACACGCCGCCCTCCACTTTCCACATGCCGTCATCGCTGCGCCCGAGCAGGCAGATTTCCACGTCGGTCCAGCTCGCCAGTTGCTGACTCGCCGCCAGCACCACGGCCTGACGGTCGGTGGCTGCGGTGAGCTTGCGCGACAGGTCGAGCAGCGCCGCCGTTTCACTCTGGGTTTCACGCAGCGCCCGCAACTGTCGACGCTGCCGCGCGGCGAGATTGCCGGTGAGTGCCGCCATGAGCAGAAAAAACAGCAGCGTCAACACGTCTTCATGGCGGTGAATGGCCAGGGAGAAATGCGGCGGAATAAACAGGAAGTCGTAAGCCAGGAATGACAGCACCGCGCTCAGCAAAGCCGGCCCGGAACTGGTGCGCACCGCCACCAGCAGCACGGCGGCCAGCAGCACTAAGGAAATGTTCGGCAGCGCCAACACCTGCGCCACCGCCCAGGCCACCAGCGTCGCCACGGCGGTAGCGGCCACGGCCAGCAGATAATCGCCGCGTTGCAACGGATGACGCGCCCGCAACGCTCGCGTGCGTGGCGCCGCGTCGCTGTCGAGCACGCTGATTTCCAAGCCGTCGCCATGGCGCAACAAGCGCTGCGCGACGCCGGCACCGAGCCAGCGCTGCCGGCTGCGGCCCACCAGAATCAGACTGGCGCGGCGCTCAGCGGCGTGTTGAATCAGGGTTTTTGCCACTTCGCCGGCGCGCAGGCTGACCACTTCGCCGCCCAGGCGCTCGGCCAATTGCTGCGCCGCCTGCAACCGCGCACGGGCCTGTTCGTCGCGGGCAGAGCCGGTGTCGACATGCACCAGGCTCCACGGTAAATGCCGGCGCTCGGCCACCCGGCAAGCATGGCGCACCAGGCGCTCGGCCTGGGCGTCGGCGTCGATGCCAACCAACAACCGGCCGCGCACCGCAGGCGCCTCCTGGCCGAGCTGGCGATAGCCCTGATTAAGGTCGGCATCCACCCGCGCGGCGGCGGTTTGCATCGCCAACTCGCGCAGGGCGGTGAGGTTGGTCTGGCTGAAAAACGCATCGATGGCGGCCCGCGCCTGCTCCGGCACATACACCTTGCCGTCGCGCAGACGCTCCAACAGATCGCGCGGCGGCAGGTCGATCAGCAGCAATTCGTAGGCTTCTTGCAGCACCCAATCGGGCACGGTTTCGCGCACGTGCACGCCGGTGATCGACTGCACCTGATCGTTGAGACTTTCGATGTGCTGCACGTTGACGGTGGTGTACACGTCGATGCCGGCGGCGAGCAGGTCTTGCACGTCTTGCCAGCGCTTGGCGTGGCGGCTGCCAGGGGCGTTGGTGTGGGCCAGTTCGTCGACCAGCACCAGCTTGGGCGGTTTTGCCAGCAGGCCGTCGAGGTCCAACTCGGTGAGCTGCATGCCGCGGTAGTCGAGGCGTTTTAACGGCTGTTGCGGCAGGCCCACCAGCAGGGCTTCGGTTTCGGCGCGGGAATGGGTTTCTACCACGCCGGCGCGCAGGTCAACGCCCTGACGCAGCTGGGCCTGGGCGGCTTGGAGCATGGCGTAGGTTTTACCAACACCGGGGGCGGCGCCGAGAAAGACCTTCAGTCGGCCTCGGCCGTTGGCGGAATTGACCGCTGCCAGGAGGGCGTCGGCGCGTTCGCTGTTGCTCATGGGGCTCCGTTGGGTGGGATGTTGCGGTTATTTTAAGAACAACCTTTTTCAGTCTTGCGCACGCGGGGGATGACGGCGAACGTATGAAAAACTTCCGTCATCCTCGCGCACGCGGGGATCCAGAATGTTGCGACGTACACCGATCTATCAAAAACTCTGGATCCCGAATCGTCGGACCGCCGCCTTCGCGGGGATGACGGTGTATGTATGAAAAACCTCCGTCATTCCCGCGCAGGCGGGAATCCAGAATGTTGCGACTTACACCGATCTATCCGAAAGCCTGGATCCCCGCGTTCGCGAGGATGACGGAGAACGTACGAAAAACTTCCGTCATTCCCGCGCAGGCGGGAATCCAGAATGTTGCGACGTACACCGATCTATCCGAAAGCCTGGATCCCCGCGTTCGCGAGGATGACGGAGACCGTATGAAAAACCTCCGTCGTTCCCGCGCACCCTACGTCTATTCCCCCTCCCCAGCCAGCGCCCTATTCAACGCCAGCACATTCACCACCGCCGGCCCAATCAGCGGCCGACTTACGCTCTGCTCTATCAACCGCTCCAGCGCCTTGCCGTCGACATTACGCGCCGCCGCAATCCGCGCAACCTGGTACTGCGCCGCCGCCACCGGCAGGTCCGGGTCCAGGCCGCTGCCGGAGGTGGTGACCAGCGCCATGGGCACCGCGCCCTGCCCGGCCACGGCGAGTTTTTCGCTGTCGCCGGCTATCCGTTCACGCAACGCCGGGTTGCTCGGGGCCAGGTTGCTGGCGCCGCTGGAAACGGTGGCAAAGCTACCGGCCGAAGGGCGCGATTGGAACCACTGCGCGCCTTCGAATGGCTGGGCGATCAGGCTGGAGCCGCGCAGGCGGCCTTGGCTGTCGTGAATCAGGCTGCCGTTGGCCTGGTCGGCGAAGGCCAGTTGGGCCACGCCGGTGACTGCCAGCGGATAAGCCACGCCGGTGAGTACGGTCATCAAGGCAATCAGACTTACCGCAGGGCGCACATAGCTGTTCATTTCGTCTCTCCAAAAACCTGGCTTCACGCCAAGCCAATACTGGTCAGTAACAGGTCGATCAACTTGATGCCCACAAACGGCGCCACCAGCCCGCCAACCCCGTAAATCAGCAGGTTGCGGCGCAGCAGGCTGGCAGCGTCCACGGCTTCCACCCGCACCCCGCGCAGGGCCAGCGGCACCAGGGCGATGATGATCAGGGCGTTGAAGACGATGGCTGAAAGAATCGCGCTCTGCGGGCTTTGCAGTTGCATCACGTTAAGCACGCCCAGTTGCGGATAAATGCTGGTGAATAGCGCCGGCAGAATGGCGAAGTACTTGGCCACGTCGTTGGCGATGGAAAAGGTGGTCAGCGCGCCACGGGTCACCAGCAGTTCTTTGCCCACCTGCACCACATCCAGCAGCTTGGTGGGGTCGGAGTCGAGGTCCACCAGGTTGGCGGCCTCGCGGGCGGCCTGGGTGCCGTCGTTCATGGCCATGCCGACATCGGCCTGGGCCAGCGCCGGGGCGTCGTTGGCGCCGTCGCCGCACATGGCGACCATCTTGCCGTCGGCCTGCTCGGCACGAATACGCGCCAGTTTTTTCTCCGGTGTGGCTTCGGCAATCACGTCGTCCACGCCCGCTTCGGCGGCGATGGCGGCGGCGGTCAGTGGGTTGTCGCCGGTCACCATCACGGTGCGAATGCCCAGCTGACGCAGCTCGGCAAAGCGCTCGCGAATGCCGGGCTTGACCACGTCTTTCAAATGGATGGCGCCGAGCAGCTTGCCGTCGGCGCACACCAACAACGGCGTGCCACCGCTCTGGGCGATCTTGTCGATCTCGCGGGACAGCACGGCCGGCATTTCACTGCGCGACATGCCGATAAAGGCCAGCAAGGCATCCACGGCCCCTTTGCGGTAGATGTGGCCTTCGAAATCCACACCCGACAACCGCGTCTCGGCGCTGAACGGCACGGCATGCACCGCGTCGCGCACCGGCTCGTTCATCGGATGCAGACCGCGCAGGTACTCGACAATCGATTTGCCTTCCGGCGTGTCATCGGCCAGCGAGGCCAGCAACGCGCCTTCAGCCAGGGCTTTGCCGGTGATGCCCGGCGCGGCGTACAGGGCGCTGCAACGGCGGTTGCCGAAGGTGATGGTGCCGGTTTTATCCAGCAGCAACACATGCACATCGCCCGCTGCTTCCACGGCGCGACCGGACTTGGCGATCACGTTCAGGCGCACCAGACGGTCCATACCGGCAATGCCGATGGCCGACAACAGCCCGCCAATGGTGGTGGGAATCAGCGTTACCAGCAGCGCTACGAGAAACACCAGCGGCAAGGCGCCACCGGAATAAATGGCGAACGGCTGCAAGGTGACGACCACCAGCAGGAAGATCAGCGTGAGGCCGATCAGCAAGATATCCAACGCCACTTCGTTGGGGGTTTTCTGCCGTTTGGCGCCTTCCACCAGGGCGATCATGCGGTCCAGCGTGGACTCGCCAGGGTTAACGCTGATGCGCACCAGCAGCCAGTCGGAGACCACACGGGTATTGCCGGTGACGGCCGAGCGGTCGCCACCGGATTCACGAATCACCGGCGCCGATTCGCCAGTAATCGCCGCTTCGTTAACGGCGGCGATGCCTTCGATGACCTCGCCGTCGCCGGGAATCAATTCGCCGGTTTCAACCCGCACCACTTCGCCTTTGCGCAACGAGGCAGCCGGCACGGTTTCGAAGGTGCCGTTTTGCAAGCGGCGGCGTGCGGAAAGACCTTGGGTGCCGGCACGCAAACTGTCGGCGCGGGCCTTGCCACGGCCTTCGGCCAGCGCTTCGGCGAAGTTGGCGAACAGTACCGTGAACCACAGCCATACGGCGATTTGCACGGCGATAAAAGTGGGCACCGGCTGGCCCGGCAAGGCGCACAACACGGTGGTGAAAATGGCGGTCAGTTCCACCACCAGCATCACCGGCGAGCGCACCAGTTGGCGCGGGTCGAGTTTGACGAAGGCTTGCACCATCGCTGCCTGCCACTGCTTGCGCGGCGTGGCCGGCGCGCTCGGTACTTGCAAGGGTTGAGTCTTGGCGTTCATGGCGATTCCTAATTAATGACCGAGCAGGCTGAGGTGTTCGGCCACCGGCCCCAGGGCCAATACCGGCAGGAAGGTCAAACCACCCACCAGCAAAATGGTGATGATCAACAGGCTGACAAACAGCGGGCCGTGCGTGGGGAAGCTGTTCTGCCCCACCGGCACCCGGCGCTTGGCCGCCAGGCTGCCGGCAATCGCCAGCACCGGCAGGATGTAGCCGAAGCGCCCGAGCAACATGGCCAGGCTGAGCATCAGGTTGTGGAACGGCGTGTTCGAACTGAAGCCGCCAAACGCCGAGCCGTTGTTGGCCGTGCCGGAGGTGTAGTTGTAAAGAATCTGGCTCAGGCCATGGGCGCCGGGGTTGCTCACCGAGGCATTGGCAAACGGCAGCACGGCAGTCAGCGCGCCCAGCACCAGCACGCCCAGCGGCATGACCAGCAGGGTCAGCACCAGCAAACGCACTTCGCGGGCTTCGAGTTTCTTGCCGAGGTATTCCGGCGTGCGGCCCACCATCAGGCCGCAGAGGAACACCGCAATCAGCACGAACAACAACATGCCGTAGAGGCCGGCCCCGACGCCGCCGAAAATCACCTCGCCGACCATCATGTTGAACATCGGCACCATGCCGCCCAGGGCGCTAAAGCTGTCGTGCATTGAGTTCACCGAACCGCTGGACGCCGCCGTGGTGGCCACCGCCCACAGCGCCGAAGCGCCAATGCCGAAGCGGCTTTCCTTGCCTTCCAGCGAGCCGCTTTGCTCGATGTTCAGGCCGGCCAGCGCCGGGTTCGGTTGCAGTTCGCTGTACAGCGTCACGCCAACGCCGAGCACCAGCAGAATCAGCATGCAGGCGAGAATCGCGCGGCTCTGGCGCAGGTCTTTGACGTAGTGGCCAAAGGTGAACACCAGCGCGGCGGGAATCAGCAGGATGGAGGCCATCTCAAACAGGTTGCTCCACACCGTCGGGTTCTCGAACGGGTGCGCCGAGTTCACGCCAAAGAAGCCGCCGCCATTGGTGCCCAGTTGCTTGATCGCAATCTGGCTGGCCGCCGGGCCGAACGGCAGGCTCTGTTCGCCGCCTTGCAGGGTGGTGGCGTCCAGGTAATGGCTAAAGGTTTGCGGCACGCCCTGCCACACCAGGAAAACCGCCAGGGCGATGCACAACGGCAGCAGGCCGTAGAGCGTGCCGCGCGTGAGGTCGACCCAGAAGTTACCGAGTGTCTGACTGGAACCACGGGAAATGCCCCGGCACAGCGCTACCAACACCGCCAGGCCGGTAGCGGCGCTGACAAAATTCTGCACGCCAAGGCCGACCATCTGGCTGAAATAACTCAGGCTGGCTTCGCCGCTATAGGCCTGCCAGTTGGTATTGGTGACAAAGCTCACCGCCGTGTTGAACGCCAGCGTCCACTCAAGCCCCGGCATGTGCTGCGGGTTCAACGGCAACACGCCTTGCAGCAGCAAAATGGCGAACAACAGCAACAAGCCGGCCAGGTTGAAGGCCAGCAGCGACAAGGCGTAGGCCTTCCAGTCCTGTTCTTGCTTGGCGTCCACGCCTGCAACGCGATAACTGAACCGCTCCACCGGCTGCAACGCCGGCGAAAGCCAGGTCCGTTCGCCCTCCATCACCCGATAGAAAAAGCGCCCCAGCCAGGGTGCCGGCAACAGCACCAAGGTGAAAAACGCCACCAGCAGTAAAACGACATGACTGTCCATTGCCGGCTCCTCAGCTACGCCCGGCGCGCAACAGCGCAACCAGCAGGTAAATGAACAGTCCGCTGGCCAACAGCAGGGACAACCCGTCCAGAAGATGCATGGATATTTCTCCGTCATACGGCGACTGCCGCTTGCGGGAGATTGTCGGGACGGGAGGCGTAAAGGGGCGAGATGTGAAGCGAGGCTTGGGCGTAAAGAAGCCGTAAAAAACGCAACGGCTCTGCACCCCTCGCCCGCCTGCGGGAGAGGGGCCGGGGGTGAGGGAAACAAACTCAACCGCTTTGCTCCTCTCTCCCGCCTGCGGGAGAGAGGCCGGGAGAGAGGGAAACAAACGCAACCGCCCCCCTCACCCCAACCCTCTCCCCAACCCTCTCCCCGAGGGGAGAGGGAGCTTGATCGGAGACGTTTTCGGATTGTGTGTTGCCCGGCTACGCTTTGGGTTTTGTTTCGCGCCTAACGTAGATTCCGCACCCTAACCCCCGTCATCCTCGCGCATGCGGGGATCCAGAGTCCTGAGCCGGATGCATATGGCACGGACGGCGGTATTCATTACCGCGTGCGCTGAACGTTTTGTTTCGCGCCTTACGCGCGAGTTTCTTTTTCCAGTCGACGAAAAAGAAACCAAAAAGTCTTGCCCCTACCTTGGCCCTACGCTGCGCTCCGGGTCCCCTCGCTCCGTCGCCACTCCGGGGGCCGTCACAACGGGCCATCCATGGCCCGATGTTCCTTTCGCGGCTCCCGGCCGCTCAACCCCCTACGCGTCGACTCCACTCGGCCTGCGATGAATGGGGCGGGTAGATCACAAGCTAGATCAAAAGCGGTGGATCAAAAGCCAGATCAAAGGCCAGATCAAAGGCTGTAGAGCAACATCAAAAACTCGCGGCTGAAGCCGCTCCCACGGGGTCGGCATTGACTTTTGTGGGAGCGGCTGGGCGACATTCCGATTAGCCGCGATGCTCTTGATCTACATCGCTTCAAACCGCGCCATCAAATCACTCACCCGCTCGGCCTTCTGTTCCACCACGGCCTGGCTGTCTAGCCCTTCCACGTATTCGGCCAACTCGGCCACCGAGCTGCATTCGAACATGGCCCGTAGCGGCACGTTGCGTTGCAGCACGGTTTGCACCCGTGAGGCGATTTGCGTGGCGAGCAGGGAGTGCCCGCCCAGTTCGAAGAAGTTGTCGTGCACGCCGACTCGCTCAAGTTTCAATACCTGTGCCCAGATGTCGGCCAGTTGCTGTTCAAGCTCGGTACGCGGTGCAACGTAGTGCTGGCCCGGCAGCGGGCCGAGTTGCAGGGCCGGCAAGGCGTTGCGGTCGAGTTTGCCGTTGGCGTTCAGTGGCAGACGGTCTAGCAGGTGCCAGTGCAGCGGCACCATGTAGTCCGGCAGGTCGGCGCGCAGGCGTTGTTTGATTTGGTCGAACCACACTCCCGGTTCACGCTCCGCCGCAACCGGCACCAGGTAGCCGACCAGGTATTTGCCGGTCGGTCCTTCTTGCACGGCCACGGCTGCATCGCGCACGTCGGCCTGTTCATGCAGCCGCGCTTCGATTTCGCCGAGTTCGATACGGAAGCCGCGAATTTTCACTTGATGGTCGATACGCCCAACATATTCCAGCACGCCGTCGGCCCGACGTCGGGCCAGGTCGCCGCTCCGGTATAGGCGCTCGCCCGTGGCAAACGGGTTGGGCACGAAGGCCTGGGCGGTGCGCTGGGGGTCGCCGACGTAGCCGCGCCCGACGCCCGTGCCGGCGATGCACAGTTCCCCTACCGCACCGAGCGGCACCAGTTCGAGGGCGTCGTCCAGCAGGTACAGGCGGTTGTTGTCGGTGGGGCTGCCGATGGGCAGGTAGGCGCTTTGGGTGGACGCGCGGTCCACGCGGAAAAACGCGACGTCATCCGAGCACTCGGCCGGCCCGTAGGCGTTTACCAGGCCGACGTTGGGGTAGCGGTGCAGCCACTGGCGCGCCAGTTCCGGCGGCATCGCTTCGCCGGTGGGCAGCAGCCAGCGCAGGGTGTGCAGCGGCTGGATTACCTCTTCGGCGAGCATGCCCTGGATTAGCGACGGCACACTTTCCAGCACGCTGATGCGCTGTTCGGCGACATGGGCGAGCAGCGCCTGTGGGTCGTGGGCGATGGTGTTGGGTACGATGGCCACGCGCGCACCAAACAGCGGCGCGGCGAGGAATTGCCAGACGGAAATGTCGAAGCTTTGCGAGGCGGTTTGCGCGATCACATCGTCGCTGCCGAGGTTCAGGTACGGCACTTTGCTCAGTTGGTTGTTGAGCATGCCGGCCTGCTCGACCATCACGCCTTTGGGCAAACCGGTGGAGCCCGAGGTGTAGATCACGTAGGCCAGGTTGTTCGCCGCGCTGTAGATGCCGGGGTTGCAGTCCGGCCAGGCGCTTTCCTGTATTTCCTCCCATACCAGCAAGCGCGGACGGCCGCCGCAGCCGAGTTCTTCCAGCAGGGTCAGCGCCTGCGCGCGGCATGCGCGGGTGCACACCAGCACCGGCGTGCGGCTCAGTTCGATGATGCGCGTCAGCCGTTGCACGGGGTGGCTGGGGTCCAGCGGCAGGTAGCCGGCGCCGGCTTTGAAGCTGCCGACGATCATGCCCAGCAGTTCCAGGCTGCGCTCGGCCAGCAGCGCCACCGGCTGGTCGCGGCGCACGCCGGCGGCGATCAACGCGTGACCAAGACGGTTGGCGCGCCCGTTCAATTGCTCATAGGTCCAGTGCTGCTCCAGGCAACTGGCGACCACGCGTTGCGGCGCGGCCTCAACCTGCGCTTCGAACAGCCGTGCGTAGCCTTGCTCCAGCGGATAGGCGCGCTCGCTGTTGTTGCAGTCGACGGTCAGCAGATGCCGTTCGCGCTCGCCCAACAAAGGCAGTTCGTCCAGATCTCCGTGGAAGTGTTCGGCCAGGGCCAGCAGCAGCCGTTTGAATTCGGCGAGCAGGCGTTCGATGGTTGCCACGTCGAAGTAGCGCTGGTCGTAGGACAGGTGCAGACCCAGGTCGTCGCCCGGATAGCACACCACCGTCAGCGGGAAGTTGGTGTGGGTGCGGCCCGAGTCGGAGGTGGCGTTCAGGCTTTGCGCCTGGTCGAGCACGGTGGTTTCCACCGGGGCGTTTTCGAACACGAACAGGCTGTCGAACAGCGGCTGGCCCTTGGGCAATTCGCTGCATTCCTGAATTGCCACCAGCGGCAGGTATTCGTGTTCGCGCAGGTCCATGTTGCTGGCGAACAGGCCGTGCAGCCAGTCGCGCACGCTGCGCTTTTCCCCGGCGGCCGGCAGTTTCACCCGCAGGGCCACGCTGTTGATAAACAGGCCAACGGTGCGTTGCATGGCGGGCATGCCCACCGGGCGACCGGCCACAGTCACGCCAAACAGCACGTCGCGCTCGCCGCTGTAACGGCGCAGCACCAGCGCCCAGGCAGCCTGGGCGAAGGTGTTGACGGTGAGCTGATGACGCTGCGCCAATTCGCGCAAGTGCGCGCCTTCGCTCGGTTGCAAACGGGTGTAGCAATCGCCGACCAACATGCCGCCGTTGTCACCACTGTGGTCGTGGGCGATGGGCCGGTCGCTGGGGATATACGTGCGGCGCTCGAACCCGGCCAGGTTGCGTTGCCACCACTCGCGCGCCTGATTGAGGTCTTGGCGTTGCAGCCAACTGATGTAGTCGCGGTAACGCGGCGCTTCGGGCAATTGCGGCGCACGTTGGTCGCCGAGGGCGCTGTAGATTTCGAAGAAATCGCTCATCAGCAAGCCCCGACACCAGGCGTCGATGAGGATGTGGTGGTTGCTCATCATGAACCAGTAGCGCTGCTCGGCCAGCTTGATCAGGCGCAGGTGGAAGGGCGGGCGATTGAGCAAGTCGAAGCCGGCTTCGCGCTCGCGTTTGTGCAGGGCTTGCAGACGCGTTTCATGCTCGTGTTCGGGCAAGGCGCTCCAGTCGAGCAGCTCCAGGTCGGCGGCGCCGGGTTTGTGAATGATCTGCAGCATGGCCTCGCCGGCGTTCCAGGCGAACGAGGCGCGCAGCGCTTCATGGCGCGCGACCACAGCCTGCCAGGCGCGGGCGAAACGCTCAGGGTCCAGGACGCTGTTGATGCGGTAGCGATCCTGCATGTAATAGATGCCGGTGCCCGGTTCCAGCAGCGTGTGCAGCAGCAACCCTTCCTGCATGGGCGTGAGCGGAAACACGTCGTCGATGTGCGTTACGGGCACCGGCAGGTTGTCGAGCTGCTGCTGGCTGAGGTGCGCAAGGGGGAAGTCCGACGGTGTGAAGCCGCCGATCCCGGCTTGCAGGCAATGCTCGATGACGCCGTGCAGTTCTTCGATCAATGCCTCGGCCAGCCCTTGCACCGCGTGGGCATCGTAGCGTTCGCGGCTGAAGGTCCAGCGCACGTGCAGTTCGCCGTTAAGCACCTGGCCGTCAATGCTCAGCTCATTGGCCAGTGGCGCCAGCGCGCTGTGAATGGCGCCGGGGTTGTCTTGCAGCAGCGTGAACAGCCCATCCGAGCCTGCGTCGAGCTGGCCGAGGTAGTTGAAGGTCACTCTGGCTTCGGGCAATTCGCTGACGGCGGCGCGGCTGGCCGGGTCGGCGAGGTAGCGCAATACGCCATAACCCAGGCCTTTGTGCGGCACGCTGCGTAAGTGTTCCTTGGTGGCTTTGATCGCCGTGGCGAGGTCGGCGTGATGGCCGATGCGCAGCGGATAAGCGCTGGTAAACCAGCCGACGCTGCGGGTCAGGTCGAGGTCGTCGAACAGCGCTTCGCGGCCATGGCCTTCGAGTTGAATCAGCGCCGAGGTCTGCCCGGTCCATTGGCACAACACGCGGCTGAGCGCGGTCAGCAGCAGGTCGTTGACCTGGGTGCGATAGGCCGCTGGCGCCTGCGTGAGCAGCTGGCGTGTGCGCTCGGTATCAAGGCGCACGCTAACGCTGTCGGCGTCGCGCTCAAGGTTGCTGCCGGCGCTGCGCACGCCCGGCAGTTCACCGCCCTGCCCGCCCAGTTGCCGCTGCCACCAGCCCAGCTCTTCGCGCAGCGATTCGCTGCTGGCATAAGCGCCGAGGCGCGCGGCCCATTGGCCCATGGCGCTGGTTTTGGCCGGCAATTGCGGTTCTGTTTTGCCGCTTATTAACTGCTCATAAACCGATTGCAGATCGTCGAGCAGCACGCGCCATGAGACGCCATCGACCACGGCGTGATGAATCGCCAGCAGCAGTTTTTGCCCGTCCACCAGCACGGCACGCAGCAGCGGGCTGTGCTCAAGGTCGAGGCTGCGCTGGGCTTGTTCGAACAGCGCGGGCGCTTGCTCGGCGCTGGTCTGCCAGAGCAGCGCGTCGTCATCGGTGTGCTCGCGGTAAAACGCACGCCATTGGCCATCGGCATCGGTAAAGCGCAGGCGCAAGGCGTCGTGTTGTTGCATCACACGCTGCACGCTGCGCTGCAACAGGTCGGCGTCCAGCGGTTGTTGCGCGTGCAGCACCAGCGCCTGGTTCCAGTGGTTGCGCTCGCCCATGTCGCGGCTGAAAAACCAGTGCTGAATGGGCGTGAGCGCCGCCTCGCCGCTCAAGGCGACCTGCTCGCTCAGCACCTGCTGTTGATGCGTGGCGACGCTGGCGAGCGCCTGCACGGTCTGATGCTGGAACAGGTCGCGCGGGCTGAAGTGAATACCCTGTTGGCGCGCGCGGCTGACCACTTGAATGGACAGAATCGAGTCGCCGCCCAATTCGAAAAAGTTATCCGCCAGGCCCACTTGCTGCACGTTGAGCACGTCGCGCCAGATCGCCGCCAAGCGCTGTTCCATCTCGCTGCGTGGGGCTACGAACTGCTGACGGTTTTGTTCCAGGTCGGGCGCGGGCAAGGCGCGGCGTTCGACCTTGCCGTTGGCGGTCAGCGGCAAGCTCGGCAGCAGCTCGGTGAAGGTCGGCAGCATATGGTCCGGCAGTTGCGCCAGCAGGTGCGTTTTCAGGCTGTCGCGCAGGGTTTGCTGTCGCTCGCTGTTGGCATCGGCCAGCGCCGTGCCGACATAGGCCACCAGCTGTTTGCCGCTGGGACCGTCCAGCGCCAGCACCACACACTCGTTGACCTCGGGGTGGTCGAGCAGGCGCGCTTCGATCTCGCCCAGTTCGATACGAAAGCCGCGCACCTTCACTTGTTGGTCGATACGGCCGACGTATTCCAGTTGCCCATCGGCGCGTTGGCGCACCAAGTCGCCCGTGCGGTAAAGGCGCCCGCCCGCGCCGCTGTTGGCAAACGGGTTGGGCACGAAACGCTCGGCAGTCAGCGCCGGCCGCGCGTGATAACCACGGGCCAGGCCGGCGCCGCCGATGTAGAGCTCGCCGGTGGAACCGGGCGGCACCAGCGCCATGTCGGCGTCCAGCACATACGCAGTGCGCGCGCCGACTATCCGGCCGATGGCCACGCTGCTGGCACCTTCGGGCAGGTGCTCCGGCGCCAGGCTGGCCAGTGGCATCACCACCGTTTCCGTCGGCCCATAGGCGTTGAAGAACTGCACGGGTGCGAAGCCTGCGCGAATACGTTGCAGGTGCTCGCCGGTCAGCGCCTCGCCGCCAGTAATGCACAGGCGCACCGGCAGCTGTTCGCCACGGCTTGCCAGCCATTGCGCCAACTGGCTGCCGTAGCTGGGGGTGAAACCGAGAATGGTGACGCGGTGCTGACGGATCAGCCCGCAGATGTCCTCGGCGCCCCATTGGCCCTGCGCGCGCAGCACCACTTCGGCGCCACAGAGCAACGGCGTCAGCAGGCGCTCGCTGGCGGCGTCGAAGTTGATGGAATACACGTGCAGCTCGCAGTCGTCGCTGCGCATCCCGAAATGGGCAATCACGGCGCGGCAGTGCATGGCGATTTCGCCGTGACTGACGGCCACCCCCTTGGGTTTGCCGGTGGAGCCGGAGGTGTAGATCAAGTAGGCCTGATGCAGCGGCGAGCTGAGGTCAGTCGGCGCCTGGCTGGGATAATCGGCGAGGTTGAGTTGATCCAGACAACCGCGCAGAACATGGCCCGGCAAGTCGCCCAGCGTCGCCAGCCATTCGGCGTGACCGAGCAGCAGCGCAATGCCGCTGTCTTCGACCATGAACTGCAAGCGCTCCGGCGGGTATTCCGGGTCCAGCGGCACATAGGCGCCGCCGGCTTTGAGAATGGCCAGCAGGCCGACGACCAGATCGGTAGAACGCGGCAAGGCCAGGCCAACCCGCACTTCCGGGCCGACGCCGTTGGCGCGTAGCCACTGGGCCAGGCGGTTGGCCTGGGCGTCCAGCTCGGCGTAGGTCAGCGTGTGGCCGCCCACGCTCAAAGCCCGCGCGTGTGGCGTGGCGGCGGCTTGCGCGGCGAACCGTTGGTGCACAGTGGCGTCAAGCGCGTGCGCGCCCGGCTCTGCGCCGAGGTTGTCTAGCAGTGCTTGCTGTTCAGACGCCGACAGCAGCGGCAATTCGCCAAGGCGTTGCTGCGGCTGATCGAGCATCGCCTGTAGCAGGTTGAGCAGATGCTCGGCCATGCGCGCGATGCGCGGCGCGTCAAACAAATCGCAGCTGTAGGTGAAGCAGCAACCCAGGCGATGGTCGAGGTCGGTGACTTCCAGGTTGAGGTCGAACTTGGTCGCCCGCGCATCGTTGGCGAGGTATTCCACCGTCATGCCGGCCAGCGTGCGAGTTTGCTGGAATTCCCAGCGCTGCACGTTGCACATCACTTGGAACAGCGGGTTATAGGCGGCGCTGCGTGGCGGTTGCAGGGCGTCGACCAGATGATCGAACGGCAGGTCTTGGTGGGACTGGCCATCGATCACGGTGTGGCGAACCTGCTCCAGCAATTGCGCCACGCTCAGTTGCCCATCGACCTGGCAGCGCAGCACTTGGGTGTTAAGAAAGGCGCCAATAAGCCCTTCACTTTCCGGGCGAATGCGGTTGGCCACCGGCGCACCAATGCGCAGGTCGGTTTGCCCGCTGTAGCGGTGCAGCAACGTGGCCAGAGCAGCGGTCATGGTCATAAACAGCGTCAGGCCATGGGCGGCATTGAAGGCGCGCAGACGCTGGGCCAGCTCCGGCGCGAGATCGAAGCGGTACAACTCGCCGCGATGACTTTGCCGCGCCGGTCGCGGACGGTCGCTGGGCAGTTCGAGCACGGGGTGTTCGTGGCCGAGTTGGGCTTTCCAATAGCTGAGCTGCCGCGCACGCTCGCCAGCTTCCATCCATTGGCGCTGCCACTGGCTGTAATCGAGGTATTGCACCGGCAGCGGCGCCAGCGGCGACTCGCGTCCCTGCACAAACGCTTCGTAAAGCGCCGCCAGTTCGCGGGCGAAAATATCCATCGCCCAGCCTTCGGTGGCAATGTGGTGCAGCGTCAGTGCCAGGTAATGCTCGTGCGCGGCACATTTGATCAGCGTGGCGCGCAGCAGCGGTCCGGTTTCCAGATTGAACGGTTGGTGGGCGTCGGCATCGGCGAAGTGCTGCAAGCGTTGCGCGCGCTCGGCGGCATCGAGCGCGGAGAAATCCTGCCAATCCAGGCGCACGCTGGACTGCGGCGAGACCTGCTGACGAGCGATGCCGTCAGTGCTCGGAAAGGTGGTGCGCAGGGTTTCGTGGCGTTCGATCAGCGCCTGAAAGGCCGCCTCGAAACAGTCGACATTCAGCGCCCCGCTAAACCTGGCCAGACCGCCGACGTTGTAGGCCGGGCTGTCCGGTTCCAGTTGCCAGAGAAACCACATGCGCTGCTGCGAATACGACAGCGGCTGCGGCTGCGCGCGGTCGACGATGGCGATGACCTGCTGACTGTTGCGTTGCCCGCTGGCCTGAACGGCCGCCACCTGCGCGCTGAAACCCGCAAGCGTGCTGGCTTCAAATAACGCACGCAGCGGTAGCTCGACGTCGCAGGCTTGGCGCACGCGGGAAACGATTTGCGTGGCCACCAAGGAATGGCCGCCCAGCTCGAAGAAATCATCGGCAAGGCCAACCTGCTCAAGCCCGAGCACCTCGCGCCAGATGGCGGCGATCTGCACCTGCAATGGCGTGCTTGGTTCGATGTGCTCGCGTTGCTGCCATACCGGTTCGGGCAGCGCCTTGCGGTCGAGTTTGCCCGCCGGGCTCAGGGGCATTTTGTCCAGGCGCAGCAGGTGCGCCGGCACCATATAGTCCGGCAACTGGGCGGCCAGCGCGGCGAGCAAACGGGCGCTTTGTTCGGTCTCGCTTTCAGCCGTGGTGCCGGTGTAATAACCGATCAGTTGCGCACCGGCATGGCCGTCGCGAATCAGCACCACGGCCTGCGCCACACCGGCCTCGGCCAGCAGCCGCGCCTGAATTTCCTCCGGCTCGATGCGAAAACCGCGCAGCTTCACTTGCTGGTCAAGACGGCCCAAATACTCCAGCGCGCCATCGGCGCACCAGCGTGCCCGGTCGCCGGTGCGGTACAAACGCGCGCCCGGCTCGCCCAGCGGATCGGCAACAAAACGCTCGGCGGTCAGCGCCGGCCGCCCGAGATAACCACGGGCCAGGCCAGCGCCGCCGATGCACAGCTCGCCAGCAACACCGACGGGCACCGGTTGCAGCTCGGCATCCAGCACATGGCATTGCACGTTGCCCAAAGGCCGGCCGATGGGCGAGCGCTCGCCGTCGCCGGTTTGGCAGTGCCAGTGGCTGACGTTGATGGCGGTCTCGGTCGGCCCGTAGCGGTTGTGCAACGCTACCTGCGGCAGCGCCGCCAGCACGCGGTCGCGCAAGGCGGCGGGCAGCGCTTCGCCCCCCGAGAACAGTCGGCGCAGGCTGGTGCACTGCGCCACGTGTGGCTCCTGCACAAACAGCTGCAACAGCGGCGGCACGAAGTGCAAGGTGGTGACGCCGAAGTCGCGCACCAGTTGCACCAGGCGCTGAGGATCGCGGTGCTCGCCGGGCGCGGCCAGCAGCAAGCGGGCGCCAGTAATCAGCGGCCAGAAGCATTCCCACACCGATACATCGAAACTCACCGGCGCCTTTTGCATCAGCACGTCGCTGGCGTCCAGCGCATAGGTGCGTTGCAT
Organism: Pseudomonas sp. AC229; assembly: GCF_979254655.1. NCBI lineage: Bacteria > Pseudomonadati > Pseudomonadota > Gammaproteobacteria > Pseudomonadales > Pseudomonadaceae > Pseudomonas > Pseudomonas sp. AC229. The sequence goes on along the minus strand of NZ_CEEDHK010000003.1, from coordinate 274,275 downwards.
CCAGTTCAGGCGCTCGGCCAGCGCGCCGTGGGTAACGCCCACGCCCTTGGGCTGGCCGGTAGAGCCGGAGGTGTAAATGACATAGGCAAGATTGTCGGCGTGTACGCCCGACACTGGCGCGGCGCAGGGTTCACTGCCCTGCTTCAGCGCGTCCAGCCCCAGCACTTGAATGTCGCTCGGCACGGCCAGGGTTTGCGCGCGGTGACGTTGCGTCAGCAGCAGCTTCGCGCCGCTGTCGTGGAGCATGAACGCCAGGCGCTCGGCCGGATAATCGGCATCCAGCGGCACATAGGCGCCGCCGGCTTTGATGATCGCCAGCAAGCCGATCAGCAACTGCGGCGAGCGTTCGGTGGCAATGGCGACGCGTACATCCGGGCCAACGCCAAGGCCGCGCAACCTGTGGGCCAGGCGGTTGGCCTGGGCGTGCAGGTCGGCGTAACTCAGGCTGCCGTTTTGCCAGAGCAGCGCCGTGTGCTCGGCGTTGTAGTGCGCCAGCCATTCGGGCAGCAAATGCTGAGCTGTCGGCATTGGCGCACGACTCCACTCGGCCAGTTGTTGCTGTTCGGCGGCGCTGATTATTTCCAACGCGCCGAGGGTGATGTCTGGCTGCTCCGCCACGTGCTGCAACAGGCTGACAAAACGCTGGGCGAGGCGCTCGATGCTGGCGGCGTGGAACACTTCATCGGCGTAGTCGAACGACAACCTGAGGCGCCCACGGGCGTCTTCTTCGCTGTGCAGTTGCAGGTCGAACTTGGCTTCGCGGCTGTGCCACGGCAGTTCCTGCGCGAGCAAACCGGGCAGCCGACGCAGGCTGCCGAGGTCGCGCTGCTGGTGGTTGAACATCACCTGAAACGGCGTTTCGCCACCGAGGGCGTGCACCACCTGATCGAACGGCACGTCTTGATTGGCTTGTGCGTGCAAGGTGGCGGCGCGGGTGTTTTCCAGCACGTCGGTGAAGCGCTGGCGGGGGTCGAGCTGGGCGCGCAGCACCAGCGTGTTGATAAAGAAGCCGAGCAAACCCTGGGTTTCCAGGCGCTGACGGTTGGCGCCGGGCACGCCGATGCGCACGTCGGTTTGCCCGGTATGACGCAGCAGCAGGGTTTGGAAACTGGCGAGCAGCAGCATAAACAGCGTGGCGTTCTGGCCGTTGGCGACCTGGCGCAGGCGCTGGCTCAGGGCGTCGTCCAGCTTGAAGCGATAACGCGCGGCACTGTGGCGGCGCTGGTGGCTGCGGGGTTGGTCGAGGGGCAATTGCAGGGCCGGCGCCTCATCGGCCAGGTGCGCAGTCCAATAGTCGAGCTGGCGCTGCCCTTCTCCGTCCGCCAGCCACTGGCGCTGCCAACTGGCGAAGTCGGCGTAGCCCAGCGGCAGCACCGGCAAGTCGGCCGGCTGGCCGCCGCAGGCTTCGGCGTACAGGCGGGCAAATTCGTCGAGCAGAATATTCAGCGACCAACCGTCGGCCACGATGTGGTGCAGGGTTACCAGCAACTGCTGCTCATCGTCAGCCAGGCGCAGCAGCGTCACGCGCAGCAGCGGGCCGGTGGAGAGGTCGAACGGTGCGTTGGCTTCTTGCTCACGTTCGCGTTCTGCCTGCTCGGTTTGCGCAGCGCCGCTCAGGTGGCGCAGGTCGACATCCCGAACGTGCAGCGTGGCGTCGGGCTGCACGCGTTGCAGGGCCTGGCCGTCGCATTCGAGGAAGACCGTGCGCAGCGCTTCGTGGCGCTGAATCAGGCGCGCAAAGCTGGCGTGCAGGGCGTGGTCATCCACTTCGCCGCGCAGGTGCAGGCCGCCCGGAATGTTGTAGGCGGCGCTGGTGGGGTCCAGTTGCCAGAGAAACCACAGACGGTTTTGTGCGGGCGATTGCGGCAGATCCTGGTTGCGCGGCAGGCGGATAATCGCGTTCGGCTTGCTGCCGCCACGGGCAATATGTTCAGCCACTTTTGCGACGAAACCGGCAAGGTGACCGGTTTCGAACAGGTCGCGCAGTTCCAGGTTGACGCTCAATTGATCGCGCAGCTGCGCCATGACTTGCGCGGCGGAAATGGAGTTACCGCCGAGCAGGAAAAAGTTGTCGCTGGCGCTCACATTTGGCACATGCAGGTGCTCGGCCCAGACCGCCGCGATCTGTTGTTCGAGCCCTTGAGCAGTTGGCGTTTCCCGCTCTGCCTCGGCTTTGGCCGAAGGAAACTGCGCGTAGCTGTCGAGGCTGCCATCGGCCAGGCCGAGCGCGCACGCCGAGCGCTGCAACTTGCCGCTGGAGGTTTTCGGCAAGGCGCCGGGGTTGAGCAACACCACTGCCTGCGGCGCTTGCTGATAGGCCCCGGCGACGGCCTGGCGAATGGCATTTATTACCTCGTCGGCGGGCACATTTTTCTGCACGCTGCGGCCGATTTCGGCGGCGACGCCGATGCCCTCTTCGCCGTTATGGCGCACGGCAAACGCCGCCACCCGCCCTTTGCGAACGTGGGCCACTTCGGTTTCGACGGTGCGCTCGATGTCCTGTGGATACAGGTTCTGGCCACGCACGATAAGCATGTCTTTCAGCCGGCCGCTGACAAATAGCTCGCCGTTGCGCAGCGCGCCGAGGTCGCCGGTGCGCAGCCAGGTTTGGCCGTCTTGCTGGGTAAACGTCTCGGCGCTGGCGTGCGGATTGCGCCAGTAGCCGTGGGCGATGCTCGGGCCGCTGGCCCAGATTTCGCCAACCTGGTCGTCGCCTAGTACGGTGCCGCTAACGGGTTCGACAATGCGCACCTCATGCAACGGCCGCACGCTGCCGCAACTGAGCAGAACGCTGTCGCCGCCGGTTTCGAGGCGGTGTCGCGCCAGCGCCTGTTTGCTGACACCCAGCGCCGCAATACCCTGCCCGCGCGTGCCGCTGGTGACATACAACGTGGCCTCGGCCAGGCCGTAGCAGGCGAGGTAACTGCTGGCAGAAAAACCGCTGGCGGCGAATTTCTCCGCGAAGCGCTCAAGGCTGTCCTGACGGATCGGTTCGGAGCCGGAAAACGCCACGCGCCAGCGGCTAAGGTCGAGGCCAACAGTTGCCGACGCGCTGACCCGCTCGCTGCATAGGCGGTAGGCGAAATCCGGGCCGCCGCTTACGGTGCCGCCGTAACGGCTGATGGCTTCGAGCCAACGCACCGGCCGTTCGAGGAATGATTTGGGCGACATCAACACGCACGGCACGCCGCTGAAGATCGGTTGCAGCAGCCCGCCGATCAGGCCCATGTCGTGGTACAGCGGCAGCCAGCTGACGATCACGTCGTCGGCCTGAATGCCGAAGCCCTGGCGAATCAGCAGCTCGTTGGCGACCAGATTGCCGTGGGTGACCTGCACGCCTTTGGGCAACGCCGTGGAGCCGGAGGTGTATTGCAAAAAGGCGATGTCGTCGGCGGCCAGCTCGGGCGCTTGCCACTGGGCGGCCAGCGCGGGGTCGAGGGCGTCGACCAGCAGCAATGCGGGCGCGTTATCGAGGTGCTGCAAGGTGGCTCGCCCATCGCTGCTGGTAAGCAGCACGCTGGGTTCGGCGTCGGCCAGTATCGACAGCAACCGCAGCTGATGCTGGTGGCGCGACGACTCGGGCGGATACGCCGGCACGGCAATCACGCCCGCGTACAGGCAGCCAAAAAAGGCGGCGACGTAATCCGGGCCGCTGGGAAACAGCAGCACGGCGCGGTCGCCCCGGCTGGATTGCGCTTGCAGTGCGGCGGCGATGGTACGCGCGCGCCCGTCGAGTTCGGCGTAGGTGAGCACCACGCCTTCGCTGTCGTCGCCTTCCAGAAAACGCAGGGCCAGCGCATGCGGTTGCTGCGCGGCGCGATGTTGCAAGGCGTGAACCAGAGTGCGGGGACTTTCGAACGAAGGCATGGCGGAATCCTGCTGAAATCGGGCGGGCGGCGGACGGAGCGTTGGGGGTTTCGGTTAACTGGCGACGCGGGGAACGGGCCGGGTCTGCTGGGCGCGATGGCGCAACAGGTGCTGCTCGGCGTAACGGCGGATGCAGCGCAGCAACGGCGCTTCCTGGGTCTGCAAAAAGAAGTGACCGCCGCTGAACATATCGAGGGAAAAACCGCTGGCGGTTTCGCATTGCCAGTCGAGCAATTCATCGACGCTGATGCTGTCGTCTTTGCCGCCGAACACGTGGATCGGCGCTTGCAGCGGCGCGCGCTCGGCGTACTGGTAACTGCCGGCGACAAGGAAATCGGCGCGCAGGATGGGCAGCATCAGGTCGAGCAATTCCTGGTTGGCCAGGGCGTCTTCCGGCGTGCCTTGCAGGCTGCGCAATTTGCCGATCAGCTCGGCATCGGTTTTGGCCTCGCGGTACTCGCTGACGTCACGTCGCGCCGGGCCGGCGGTGGCTGACACCAGCACGCACAGCGGCTCGGGCAGGCCTCGGGCTTTCAGCGCGTGCACCAGTTCGAAGGCCAGCAAGCCGCCGAGGCTGTGGCCGAACAAGGCGTAGGGGGTGCTCAGGTCGCAGGCGATTTCGTCGGCGAGCTGCTTGATCAGCGCGTTGAGATTGCGCTGCAAGGGTTCGTCCATGCGCAGGCCACGGCCGGGCAATTCCAGCGGCTGAACGTGCAGCCATTCGGGCAGCCGTTTGCGCCAGCGGTGGTAGAACATGGCGCTGGCGCCGGAGTACGGCAGGCACAGCAAAGGCAGGGTGGCGGGCGCGCTCATGTCAGGCGCTCACAGCGTCCTGGTCCATCTTCTGGCGCAGGCTCAGGGGGCGCATGTCAGTCCAGTGCTGTTCGATGTACGCCAGGCAATCTTTCTTCAAACCGCTCATGCCCACGGTGCGCCAGCCGGCAGGAATAGCTTTGTAATCGGGCCACAACGAGTACTGCTCTTCGTCGTTGATAACCACTTGAAAAATCACGTCATCACGATCGAACACCATGGTCGCTCTCCGTTGCGCCCGTGCCGGTTGCGCGGGCCTTCACAGTGGAGAACGGACGGCAGCGGAAAATAATTAGCGGATTTCGACGGGTGTTTTTGTCACGCCAACATCACGTTCAGGTCACGGTTTTGCAACCAGACGAAATCTATTATCTCTCGCAATTGACAATCATTATCATTGGACATAGTTTGTTACCCCGCTCGCAGGCAGCCTCCTGCAAGCGCTTAACTGCCCCCGGTAGCAAGGTGAATTCCATGACGGAACAACTGTCCACAAGCAGGTGCGATACACCCCTATTCCAAGCATTCGTTGATAACCGCTCGATTCTGGTCAAGGTGGCCACGCGCATTACGGGCTGTCGTTCACGCGCCGAAGACGTGGTGCAAGACGCCTATTTCAGGCTGCATTCGGCACCACAGATCACCTCGTCATTCAAGGCTCAGCTGAGCTATCTGTTTCAGATCGTGCGCAACCTGGCCATCGATCATTACCGCAAAAACGCGCTCGAACAGCGCTACGCCGGCAGCGAAGAAGAAGGCATGAATGTGGTCAACCACAACGCCTCGCCCGAAGCCCTGCACATCAACTACGCGACCCTGGAACACATCGCCGACGCCCTCGGCCAGTTGCCCAGCCGCACCCGCTACGCCTTCGAAATGTACCGCCTGCACGGCGTGCCGCAGAAAGACATCGCCAAGGAATTGGGCGTGTCGCCAACGCTGGTGAATTTCATGATTCGCGACGCGTTGGTGCACTGCCGCAAAGTCAGCAAAGACGCGGCGGCGTGATCCCGTTATGGGGCTTCGCTGCCCTCAGCGAAGCCCTTGGCGATCACCGCACCACCACCTCAGCGCAATACACACCGATCAAAAAACCGCTCACGTTCGATGCTCATGAGGGCCGCACGCTTGTGCGGGAAATCGAATTCCTTTTCGCAGTGAAAACCGGCGCTGTGCATGTGGCCGATCATGCGGGCGTTGTCGGCGCGCGGCTCGGCGACGATGCGCTGGGTACGCGGGTCATCGAGGAAAAGAAAGTGCGTGAGCGCAGTCAACCAGCTCGCCACTTTATGCGGTCCGCGATGGTTTTCCTCGCCCACCAGCATATGAATGCCACGGTCGTAATCGCCCGCTGAATAGAACGGTGCGATGCGGTCTTCCTTGGCCCAATAGGCTTCGAAATAGGCGAACGGCTGGTCGTCGAAACTGCCGATCAACGTCAGCGTGTGCGGGTCGCGGTCGAGCTTTTCCAGGTACTGGCGATGCTGCTCAAGCGTGCCGCTTTCCTGCCAGAATTGCGCTACACGCGGGCTGTTCTGCCAGCGGTTGAAGCGCTCCAGATCGTTATCGATATCCAGTGCACGCAGGGAAATCCAGCTGCCCAGCCGTGCATCGAAACGCCGGTACAACTCGCCCGTCGGCTTTGGGGCTCGACGCGGATGGCGTTTGCCGTCGCTGATGATCATGTGCTGCGGATACGCCGCGCCCTGCTCCCGCATTAGCCACGGTTCAGCCATCTGCCAGAACGCGGTGCGCTCGGTGGTGAGCGTGCCATCGGCAGCGCAGATCAGCAGGCCGTTTTGCAGGGTTTCCAGAGGCAGCGCAGGCATTGTCCAGCGTATTTTCTGGCAAGCATCGTCGCGGGCGAAACACCAATAACTGGTCATCCACAGCGCCTGGGCAGACAACGCCTCGCGGGCTGCTATTTGCACGGGTTCGCCGGGGGCGAGTTGCACGTGAATGGGCTCGTGCAGGTCCAATTGCAGGTGCAAGGCGCTGGCGCTTTCGTCGCCGTGCAGGCATTGGCCGCTGGGCAGTGGCAGGGTGTGCATCATGGTCAACTCGCGGATGGGCTCATTGACTGTGACGTCGGAACGCGCAGGAAATTTAGGCTATTCACGCCTTGCTCCGTCGCGCTACGACTCAAGTGGGCCGGGGCTGGCAGCCGACTATTGGCGTTTCATCGGCGCTTTCCTTCGCACCGGCCCGCCCCTGCCGACAGATTCGGAAAACCCTCACACCTAAAGTCCGCAATCACTACATGCGCTGCATTACGGACCTGCCAATGCCCATTACCCAACCGATGAAAGCCTTGGAAACAAGCTGCCAACTGCGCCCCGGCCTGCTTGCCGAACTCGGCCTGAAAAGCGTGCAGGATGTGGTCTCGCATACCGAGGCTGAGTTCACCCATCGACTGGCAGGCACCCTGGGCCCTACGGCAGCCAGCACGCTTTATCGAACGGCCCGCGCGGCCGAACAGCAACTGATCAAACTCTTGCATCAGGCAGCCGCTCGCTTAACCACCGAACAACCAACTGATACGCCCGCTCCAACGCCGAGCGCTTTCGCCGATTCACCCGAGCTGGGCGTGAGGCTAAGTCGTATGGCCCGAGCGGCGGGCCCGCAAGTGATCCAGGTGCCCGACTACGCGCCGCCTGGTTTCATCTCCTCCGACCCACCCCGTGATCAACCGCCGGCAAGCCCGCAGGTGGGCTCTGTTTTCGATGCCAATTCGCCGACCTGGATGTCCCAGTTCCCGCAGAAAACCACCCTCGTGGCGCCAGGCAGTATTGGTGACTCCTCGGCACCGGCGTCCTACGCCACCAGTCTTTATTCGCTTGCCTTGCAACTCGAAGCGATAGCACCGGCCGACAACACGCGCATAACGTTGGCGACCCGACGTCCGGAACTGGGCGACACCTTGCTCAGCGACGTCACGGTCAATAAGCCATTGGCCAAGCTGGATATCGTCACTGGCGCCTTACAAACCGGTCTTGAAGGCAGCAAAAACAATCAGGCGCTGGTCAAAACCCTGCAGGATCAGGGCGTGCTACCCGCTAGCGTCACGCAATTGAGTTGTGACGCATTGCTCGCCCGCCTGCACTTTCCCGGCCATGCACTTCCCTACCACGAACCCCACGACCAGATCGTCAGCGCCCTGGCCGAACACGGCAGCGGCTTGGCTCAACTGACCCAGCAGGTGCGCGCGAGCAGGCCGGCGTTTTGTTTTGCCGACGGCGCTTTCAACCTTTCCAACCGTGTCTTGCAACAAGCCGCGCTGCTTAGCCCGGCGTTGTCGAGCCTGGTCAGCAAAGCGCCGCCTACCGCCGCGCAGAGCAAAGCGTTCTTCTCGTACAACTTTGGCGTGGCCACGTCGAGCGGACTCAATAAACTGCCCAACTTTTGCGCAGCCACCGGACTTTCGATCGACGAGGTAATGGCGCTGCTTTGCGTAGCCGGGCTTGGCTCGCAAAACACCTCCGTGGTGGCGTCGATCCATGTCAGCGGCCAAACGGCAGCGCCTCACCTGTATGGCGCCGTGCTCATCCACGGCGGCAAGCAACCCGACCTTTTTCTCAAGCAAGACAACGTCAACAACCCCATCAGCATCGAAGGCCTGGACGACGACCGTTACGACCGGCTCAACCGCCTGATCCGATTGCAACGCCAAACCGACCTGCCCTTCGCCGAACTGGACACCGTGCTTGTAGCGGCCATGCGCGCCGAAGGTCAGCACAATGCGCAGCTCACGCTTAACACCCACAGCGTACGCACGCTGGGGTTCTACCAACTCTGGAATGGCGCTTACGGCCTGAAAGCTGAAGAGCTAAGCGCTTTTCTGCACCAGGTGGCGGTCTGTTCGGTGGGTACCGCGGTGCCGCAGTTCGACCGTGTATTCAACCCCCGTGGCACAAGTGAATCGGCGTTGAAAATCGACGGCGCGGCGTTTGTCTACCACGCCCCGGAGGGCAACGATGCGGTGTGCGTACGGCAGCTCTGTGCGGGTCTTAACGTCAGCGAAACGGAATTTCTGCTCCTGGCTGGCTACGTGAACAACGTGCAAAAGCTGGACAAAAACCGTCTAGTGCGAAGCGTAACTGTTCTCTCGGCCTTGTACCGGCTGAGCCGAATACCGGCGCTTCTGGGCATTCGGGTGGCGGACATGATTGCCTTGTCGCAACTGATGCCACGCGGCAACGCCCTGCTGACCCAACTGGCAGGTATTGCGCAATTGGCAGAACTGGACGCCAACGGCCAACCCAAACACGCAGACCTGCTTGACGATCTGCAGGCCCTGGCGGAAATGGTTAGCTGGCTGAAAAATCAGAAGCTAAGCGTGACTGACCTGATGATTTTGCTGGCCCCGACCGCGCAATTACCGCCGGCAGGCGCAAAGGAAGTGGCGCTGGTTAACGACATCAATCAGCACTTGGGCAATATCCGTCTCAACCCCACTACTCTGCAAAACGCCGGCTTACCGGCAACGGACACGAACGGTCTCGCACTGCACTGGCTTGCACTGCTAAGTGATGAAACCACTGGGCTAGTGGATCCGCATGGGCTGGTCAAAATAGAGGCACCGCAAGCCCGCACCGAAGCCCTCAAGTCGATCTTGAATACCCTGAAACTCAGCGACTCGAACAAGGCCGATGCGCTTGAAATTTTGCAGGCTCGCCTCGATGGCCTGGTGCGGAACCAACAGGCACTGACCGACACCCAGTTCGGCAAATTCCTGGGCGTGGAACACGGCACGGTCGCAGCCATGCTCGCGTGCCTGGGCCTTAACAGCCACGACCTTCTAGCCACCTGCCAGACGCTGAACAAACCGCCGCTCAGCCCTGCCGATATCCCGTCCACGTTGATGCAGACGTTGCAAAAGCTCGCCCGCTACAGCCTGGTTGTCGCCCACTACGCGTTAACGCCGGCCGGCCTGAACCTGATGAGTGCGGTGCCATCCGCATTTGGCGCCAACCTGACGCTTAGTCTGAACCTGCTTCCCGTTTTGTCCGATTTCGTCGCGTGGCGTCAGGCGGCAGGAAAAGAAGACGCGGTGTTGCAATACCTCCGCGATGTCAACGGCACGGCTCCGCCAAGTGCTGCCGACGCAAACGCAAGGCTGGCAACGGTACTCGACGCAGAAACCAATGAGGTTCAGCAAGCGGTAGACCTCATCACTCAGAGCGCCCCAGGAACGGGACGGGCCGCAACGGTTACCGAGGTCAGTCACCTGATTCGGCTGCTGGGCCTGGCGGAGAAAACCGGTTTGTCCATCAACCTGCTGCGCCAATTGACCGAACTGGACAGCACTGAAGGCGTTCTGCCTGACACCGCGACCGACGATACGGCCTTCGCAACCTGGAGAGTGGCAGCGCTAGCGCTCGTGGCCACGCTGGACCTCGCCACCCCTGGCGCCAACTAAGCCCTCACCACTCTCTACGCTCATCCACTGCGGAGCTCAGGCATGCAACACACCAAATTCACCGGCCCGATAGCCGAACGCAAACGCAATGCGTTGGAAGCCGCCTGGCTGGGACAGCTGTCTCGTATACCTGGCGCCACTGCGACGAAACTTGATACCTCGGATGATCTGTACAGTTACCTGCTGATCGATACACGCAGCGGTTGGGAACTGACCACCAGTGTGGTTGCTCAGGTGATCGCATCGCTTCAGCAGTACATCAACAATATTCTGCTCGGCAGCGAGCCCGGCTACAGCAAGGTGCGTTGGCAGCAAGAACACCCCACGCTGCTTGAAAACTGGCGTTCTACCAATGCGCAATACGACGTCTGGGCAGCGAACGTCATGCTTGCGCAATACCCGGAGAACTACCTGTCGCCGCCGCTGCGAACCGGTCAGACCCGCGACTTCGCGCAGATGGTCAGCGACCTGAATCAAGGCCCATTGAATGACGACACCATTCTGGAGGCGGTGCAGGGTTATCTGAACCGGTTTGAAGACGTCGCCAACCTGAGCTTGGTAAGCGGCTATGTGGCGGGTACCGACCTCACCAAGGACGACTATTACTTCCTCGGACGCACCGCGAGCAAACCGCACACTCACTACTGGCGCAAGTGCGCCATGCGCTTGAACACCGTCACCACCATGGTTCCGGATGCCTGGTCGGAATGGCTGAAAGTCGACCTGCCATTGGGCTCGGACAACATCATCGGGCTGCCAAGGCCGGTGCTGCATAACAAGCGTCTGCACGTCGTTTGGTTTGAGCGCAAGGCAACCGACAGCAAGCCCACCGACGCCAAACAAACCGTCACGCCCACCACCACCTTGTCCGCGCAAATGGCGTATCTCAAATTTGACGGCACCTGGAGCACGCCGCAAATTCTGGGCAGCGCTGAGGGCAATACCGTGGACGCCGGCGATGGCCTGTACTCCAGGAACGCCAAGTACTCTACCGTGGCATTGCAGTTCACCGACGCCTCTCAAAATCCCTTTCTCTATGCCGGTTTGTATAGCGCTGCCGACGCCAAATGCCCGGTTAGGCAAATGGCTAATGAAAAGGCGATGGTCTGCGCACTGGATGCATGGATGAATCCTGCCACCCCCAATAGCGACGCCATTGAAGTTCTCTTTGCGTTATATGCAGATCAGAAACCGGCCAAAGACAATCAAAATGCCAGCGTGGCGAATACCCAAACGACCAGCCAACGGTTCCTGCAGCGCGCGATTGCTACTACGCCTGAAGTCTTGCTGACCGATAGCAGCCTGATGAAGAATGACGCTGGCGTAGCCGGCAAAATGCCAGTCCTGCAGGTTGTTACGGGCACGGCTCCGCGCCCCAACATGGTCGTCATCGACACCACTAACATGGCCAGCAGCCAAGTCTGGGTAGATTTTCGGCCCGGGAAGCTGACGGTCGATTGTGACCGTAAATGCGAAGGTGAAGGTCATGTAAAGTTCATCGACCCTGCCAACGTGGACAGCGCGAATTACTACGTTAAATTCGATTCTGGACGACTTGAGGTCGCTATCGCTTTTAACGATCAAGCCGCCTATGACACCTTGGCAAATAACTGTCGCCTTTTTCTAGGATTCAACACACCTGATAGCGAACAATTCATCGAAATAGAAACCAATAATCACGAGTTGCTTCCCGCTAACAGATATATAGGTACGGTAGGCGATATCAGCAATGACAACCGCGCTTTGCACCCGGAAAATCTTAGTGCAATTACTTTTAAACGAGCAGACGGAAAACTCATCGCCCGGGCTTTGCTTCCCGGGGATATGACCAAAGATGTTTTAAACATCACCGCCTACGGACTTGAGCTCAGTATTACCAACGGCGACACCGAAGTGGCCAGCGTATATATCGATAGCATAGCGGTAAGCGCCGAGGATCATTGCACCGCCACGTTAACGAACCTCGACCTGACCCAAAAAAGCGAATACAGCTTCCAGTTCGCAGCAAGCGTGGCGGCTGTTTCTCCACCTTCCAAACGTAAGGCCTGGAAGCGCTACACTACCCGCCGGGCGTTTACCACACTTAGGACTCCTCAATCGTTAACGCCCGCCACCGACCCCATGCCGGTGCTCGACAGTTACACCGACACCAAACTCGGTACTGCCGAATTCATACACTTCGACTTCAAAGCAAACGCCAATAAAACCGCCGCGTTTGCCCCGGAAAACATTCGGCTTAATACACTCTTCGCCAAAGAACTGGTTAAATCCGCACAAAGTGGTTTAGACCGGCTTTTCCAGTGGAATACCCAATTAACCCCTGAACCGAACATGGGGCGGGGAACCTGGCTGGCCTTAACCCTCCCGGCCTACGATCCGGCTGTACATGGTGATCGCCGGACGCGTTCCGTGGTGATGTTCCCCAAGGACAACCTTCATTATCCGTTGGCCGCAGCTACGCTGGCAGACAGCCCCAAACTGATAGAGGTTTTCGTTCCCTCCAATGACGTATTGTTGCTGGATGAAAAAGACAGCCAGGGCGTTTCTTACCAGATCATTCGCGTATACCTGCAAGACGCGCAGGTCCCTTTTAGCGACAAGACAGATCAAGTTGTGCTGGCCTTCCAGAAGGAGCGCGTGGCCATCGTGCCTCAGGTTCTCAACGACGTTGCCTGGGGTCGTTTCAAACGCTACAGCGAGTTCACCAAAGCCGCGGCAGAACCGGGCGCCACGAACGCCATGGATTTCTCAGACGCCAATGGCCTGTATTTCTGGGAGCTGTTCTTCCACACACCGGCCATGGTCGCATATGCCCTGCAATCGCGTGGCCAGCACGCAGATGCCCGCACTTGGAAGCAGCGAATTTTCGACCCGGCTGCGATTAATCAGGGGACTGATAGTCAGGGCAACACCATCGGCAATTATTGGAAAGTGGTCCCTGTCTCACCGACATACGCCAAACAAGATTCTTCCTATGCCATCGAAGGCCCAACCAACCCCGACGCGCTGGCCTATGCCGATCCACAGCACTTCCGAAAAGCCAGCTACATGGATTACCTGCGTACCCAGCTGGCCCTGGGCGACCTTTACTACCGCCAGCTGACCCCGGACAGCCTCAACCAGGCGTTGCAGATTTATACGCAAACCAGCGTTCTTATGGGGCCACGCCCGGATGACGGCCTGGTAAGTCCCTGGCAACCCATCAGCCTCAAGCAGGCAGCGGGACTCATGCCCCATGGTGAGCTTCTGGCGGACTTTGAGCAGCAGCTCATGACCCTGCCGGAAAGCTGGAGCAGTTACCCCACCGAAACCGATTACTCGTCGTTGAAAACGGCGCCGTCAACCGCGTTCCGCCCGCCAGTTAATAATCACTTATTAGCGCTGTGGGACATTCTGGACTCGCGCCGCTTCAATCTGCGACACAGCCTGGACATCAACGGCGCGCCCCTGCACCTGCCGCTTTTTGCTACGCCGCTGGACCCAACGGCCCTATTGACCCGCGCAGCGCAGGGGGGCACCACGGTTAATCAGAGTGGTGCAGGTTTAGCCAGTATTGTTCCGTACCGCTACGGCACCATGAGCGACAAAGCGCGCGAGGCCTGCTCGTTGCTTAGCCAATTCGGGCAGCAGCTTCTGCGGGCGCTGGAGGCCAAGGACGACCGCCAAAGAGAGATCCTTGGTCAAACCCAACTGGCTGACTTGTGGACGTTCACCCGGCAGGCGCAGCAACAAGCGGTGGATATCGCCGAGAACAGTCTGGCAACGCTCCACACCAGTCTGGCGGCAGCGCAGCAACGCGCGGGGTACTACCAGGGGCTGGTTGACGGCGGGCGCTCGCCCCTCGAATCCGACACCCTGGCAACCCTGGCTACCGCAGGCATCTTGATGGGCTCAGTGGGCGCTATAAGCATCGCAGCCGGGGCCGTGGCGCTGGCGCTGGCGCCGAACATCTTCGGCCTCGCAGCCGGGGGCAGCAATTGGGCGGGGCCGCTCAAAGGCGTTGCCGATGGCACCATGGCCTTGGCTCAAGCCACTACCACCGCCGCACAAGCGATTGGCATGCATGCCGGGTTCGAGCGCAGGCAGGCGGAATGGCAACAGCAGACAACGCAGGCAAATGCCGATGTCGCCACATTAAACAGCCAGATTGTCGGGCAGCAATTGCAGATAGCTGCGGCGAAAACCGCAAAGGCGTTAGCCACCGCCCAGCATCAGCAAGTAATGGCGACCTACGCGTTCCTCAGCAACCGCTTCACCAACGAAGCCTTGTATCAATGGCTGATTGCGCAGCTATCGGCCCTGTATTACCAAGCCTATGACGCCACCCTGAGCCTGTGTCTGAGCGCGCAAACCTGCTGGCAATATGAGCTCGGCGATTTCACCAGCACCTTTATTCCGTACGGCGGCTGGAACAGCCAGTACCAGGGTCTTCTAGCTGGAGAAACGCTGCGCCTGAGCTTGCAGCAAATGGACAACGCCTGGCTGATGCGCAATACCCGCTCATTGAACGTCACCCGTTCAATCTCGTTGCGGGAGAAGTTGGGAGAAAAGGCGTGGGAGCAATTCCTGGCCACGTTGAAGGCCGGCAACGCCACCTTCTCGCTGACCGAGCAGGACTTCGATCTGGACTATCCCGGCCATTACCTGCGCCAGATTGCCAGCCTCTCGGTTTCGCTTCCGGCACTGATCGGGCCGTACCAGAATGTGCGCGCCACCCTCACCCAAACCGGCAACAGCCTGATAGTGAAGCCGGATCTGGAGGCGGTGAAGTTTCTCAAAGACAACAAAACCGGCAGCGCCGCCAACGTCAAACGCAACCTCAACGCCAGTCAGGAAATTGCCTTGTCGGCTGGCCTCGATGACAGCGGTACGTTTGTGCTCGACAGCAACGACGGGCGCTACCTGCCCTTCGAAGGCACCGGCGCAGTATCTGACTGGATACTCGCGTTTCCCAATCCCGCCTCCGCCGCCCAGCAAACCGTGCTCAGCAGCTTGACCGATGTCGTGGTGACGGTTCGTTACAACGCCCGCAACGGTGGAGAGGCGTTTGCCGACCAGGTTCTCAAGTTCTGGAAAGCCGCCGACTGACCCACTCACATCCGTCCCGCTCGACAGACTGATCGGCGCGCGCCCGCGCTAGCGATGCCGAGCGCGGCGGTGTGCTAAAGAGACGTTTCAATGACCCCTTCACCGAACGCTGGCAGCCTGACGCTGACGCCGCCCACGCTTCCCAAAGGCGGCGGCTCACTACAGGGAATGGCCACCACGCCTGGCGCTATAGGCCCGGACGGCCAGGCCAGTCTGTCGATTGCGCTCCCGGTCTCTGCCGGTCGTGGTTACGCCCCTGCGTTGGCGCTTCTCTACCAGAGCGGTTCGGGCAACGACGTGTTTGGCAGCGGTTGGCATTGCGCCGTGCCCACCATTCGCCGCGATACCCGACGCGGCGTGCCTACCTATTCCGATCAGGACCGGTTTCTTGATCCCGACGGCGAAGTGCTGGTGCCAGAGTGCGATGTGCACGGTCGGGTAATGACCACAACAACCGCGACGTTCAATACCCAGGCGTTAGACCGCACCTACCGCGTCACCCGCTACCTGCCCCGCGTCGAATCCAGTTTCGCCCGTATCGAGCGCTGGCAAAGCGCGGGCGTTGCCGATTTCTGGTTGCTACACCGTCCCTCGGGCGAACTGCTGTGTCTGGGCAAAACCGCCCAGGCCCGCATTGCCGATCCGGCCGATCCTCAGCAGCGAATTGCCCACTGGCTAGCCGAAGAGTCGGTCTCGCCGACCGGCGAACACATCTACTACCGCTACATCAGTGCGGCCGAGGCCGGCATAAAAGACCCGAGCGACCGCGATGCGCAGAGCCAGCGGGTTCTGCACTGCGTGCACTACGGCAATGTCCGCGCCGCCCCTGACCTTTGGATCTGGAAAAACGACGAAGCACCCGGGAAGCAAACCTGGTTATTCAGCCTGGTGCTGGACTATGGCGCGCGGGGCACCGACAGCTCCGTACCACCGCCCTTTACCATTCCCGACTCCACACCTTGGCCTGTTCGCCAGGATCCTTTCTCGACCTATGACGCAGGGTTTGAAATACGCACCCACCTGCTCTGCCGTCAGGTGCTCATGTTTCATCACTTCCCCGCCGAGCTAGACGCCGAAGCCACCTTGGTACAGCGACTTTTACTGAGCTATGACGAGAATCCGCTGCTCTCTCGTCTCGTCTGCGCACAAACCCTGGCCTACGAACCGGACTCCGCACATACGCTGCAATGCCTGCCGCCGTTAGAGCTCGATTACTCCACCTTCGTCCCGCCATCGCAGGCCGAGGCCTGGCAACCGCTGGCGCTACCCGGCACGCTCGGACTGACCGCCTATAACCTGGTCGATCTGTATGGTGAGGGCGTACCCGGGCTGCTGTATCAAACGCCTGAGGCCTGGTATTACCGGGCAGCGCAGCGCGATACGGCGCCGAAGGCTGATGCCGACGCCGTTGTCTTCGGCGAGCTGCGCAAATTGCCGCAGATTCCCTCATTGCAAAGCGCACAGCACGTCGCGCTGCTTGATATCAACGGTGATGGCCGTCTGGAATGGCTGATAACCCAAGACAATGGCCTGGTCGGCTATTACTCGCTGGCAGCCGACCACAGCTGGTCAGGCTTTACTCCGCTCACCGGCTTTCCCCTCGAATACCTGCACCCGGACGCCGCGCTGATAGATATGCGTGGCACAGGCATACCCGACCTCGCCATGATCGGCCCCCGCAGCGTACGTCTGTATGTGAACGAGGGAGGCGGGTTCAACACCACCAAAACGATTGCGCAAAACAGCTCGATCACCCTGCCGACAACCGGAAGCGATGCCCGTGAACTGGTGGTGTTCTGCGACATGCTCGGGAGTGGCCAGCTTCACTTGGCAAGCGTGCGGCACGACCGCGTGAAATGCTGGCCTAACCTCGGCGAAGGGCGTTTCGCATCCCCCATCACGTTCGCCATTTCGCCGCCATTGGACGCGACATGTTTCAACCCCAGGCAGGTGTTTCTCGCTGATCTGGACGGCTCGGGCGCCACCGACCTGATTTATGCCGACAGCCATGGCATCCAGCTGTTTCTCAACAAAGCCGGCAACGCATTGGCGCCGCCAATCACGCTGCCTTACCCATTCGGTGTGACGTACGACCTACTGAGCCAGCTGCACCTGGTTGACCTGGCCGGTCAAGGCACGGTGAGTCTGGTGCTCACTCAGCAGGCGCGCGGGCTTAACGCCGTCGCACGTCATTGGCGCTGCGACTTGAGCCCACGCAAGCCCTACTTGCTCAGCAGCATCAGCAATAACTGCGGAGCAACCACCCACCTGACATTCCGCAGCGCCGCGCAGGAATGGCTTGATGAAAAACAGGCCGCACCGGCTGCCATCCCAGGGGTGCCCTTTCCCATGTTGGTGCTTAGCCGCGTTGAACAACACGATGAATTCAGCAACCACGCGTTGACTCAACGCCACCTGTACCGACGCGGCTATTGGGACCCGGTCGAGCGGGAGTTTCGCGGCTTTGCCTACTGTGAAAGCTGCGAAACCGACAACGTGCCCGGCGAACTGGCAGCGGTGCCATTGCGCGCCTGTCGCTGGTATCACACCGGACGTGCTGAAGACGGCCGCCAACTGTTCGGCGCCCCGTTCAAGGACACCGGCGCCTTTGCTGTGCCGCCACCGCGTCTGACCCAATGGCAAGGCACCGCCGACGATGGCCATGACCAGCCCTTTGCCCCCGACGCTGCCACTGAATGGTGGCTGCATCGCGCCCTCAAAGGCAGTCTGCTGCGTGAAGAACACTACGGTCTGGACGGTAGCGCGGCGGCGACCATTCCGTACGAGGTCAGGCAATCGCGGGGCCACGTTCGATTGGTGCAAGCGGGTGAGCAACCGGTCGTGCTTCGTCTCGATGGGGGTAGCAACCAGTACCGCTATGAACGGGTGGCAAGCGATCCGCATGTTTCACAAGACATCCCGCTGGCATTCGACAATTTTGGCCATTCGCTGTGGCGCGTCAGCGTGGTTTATCCGCGCCGTCTCAGCGCCGAGAGTGCCAATCCCTACACTGCCACTGCCCTACCCGCCAGCGCCTGGCCGGCCACATTCGATGCCCAGCAAACACTGCTGCGCCTGACAGAAACCCGCAACCAGGTACGCAACCAGGCCGACGCCCAAGCATGGTTGTTGGGGGTTCCCCTCGCCAGCCGGCAGAACGTGTTGACCTATGCCGCCGACAAAAGTCCAGCCGCAGGGCTCACCGTGGAAGCCCTGCTCGCCCCGGACGGTTTGCTCGGCGCCGGCCAATTTCGCGAGCTGGTCGCGCAACAGCAGCACCACTACCTCAGCGACCCGGCGTTGCCTAAAACCCTGGCACTACTCGACCACAACGAAACCGCGCTGCTCACCGCCAAGGATTTAAAAGCGTATGCGAACGTACTGACCGACACGCAGTGCCAACAGCTACTCCACGACGGCGGCTACCACAGCATGCCGGCGCTGTTGCCGGTTACCGGTGCGGCCGCGGAACTGGAATCGGAACCGGCGGTATGGGCCGGGAACACCGGCTTCCACACGTTTTTCGGGGCCGAGCAGTTCTGGCGAATGCATACACAGACCGCCGCGCAATTGCCGGCGGCGGACGGCAAGCTGCCCGTGCAGACGCTCACCTGGGATGCCTATTACTGCTGCCTGCAAACAACCGCGGACGTGTACGGCAACACCGCCACTGCCGCCATCGATTACCGCTTTCTCGCGCCTTGGCAAATCACCGACCTCAACGACAACAAGCATGAGGCGCAACGGGATGCGCTTGGCCGCGTCATCGCCACCTCGCTCTACGGCACAGAACTGGCGCCCGACAATGTCTCAGCCGTTGCTGTTGGTTTCGACCCGTTGCACACCAGCCCGGTGCCTTCCAGGCAGACCGTGCAAGAAGCCGTGGCCCAGGCGTTGGCCATCAATCGGGGCGACGGCAAGCAACGAGTCGCGAGCCGCGCGGTGTATGGAATGTTCAGCCAGATGGGCCAATTGGACGTGGCACAGCTGCGTCCGTTGGTGACGGATGCGGCAGCCGCCGACGCGCTGTTTCAGCAGTTGCTAGCGCGGCGTTTTATTACCGCGCAAGGCCACCTGCTCACTCGCGCCTGGCGCTGGGCAAACGACACGGTAGACATCGACGGCGTTCCGTCCGCATTGCGTCCATGGCTGCTCGCCCTTCCCCGCCAACCGGTGCATATCGCCGTGTTGAGTGCCGATGCTTATCCCGCCAGCCGGCAGCAGATCAGCGTGCAGATCAGCCACAGCGACGGTGCCGGTCGTACGCTGCAAACCGCAACCCTGCAACCCGCCGGGCTCGCTTATCAGCGCGACGCCAACGGCGCTTTGGTGTTTGAGGACGATCGCCCGATAGAGTCGCCTGCCGACCCGCGCTGGGCCATTAGCGACCGCGTTGAATACAGCCCACGGGGACAGGTTGTCCGGGTCTACCAGCCGTACTGCATCAATGAGTGGCCGCCGTTAACAGACTGCGCACTGCACGCCCACGGCTATGCCGACACCCATTACTTCGATGCCATCGGCCGTGAAACCCATGTAATGACAGCCAGCGGTTGGCTGCGGCGCCAATGCTTCACGCCGTGGTTCACCGTTCATGAAGATGAGAATGACACCGCAGCCGAGCACCTCAGCAGCAGGATCGCCAATGGCTGACATGGCATCCATCAATACCGGCACGCCCACCGTCACCGTTAGCGACAACCGTGGCCAGCCGGTGCGCACGTTGCAGTTTTGCCGCAGCGTAGTCGGCGAGACGGCGGAGCTTCGGGCGACCTGCAGCACATTTTTGCCTGCCGGCCTCCACGTAACCCACGCCGACCCGCGCTTGGGCGCAGCGGGCTTGGTGAATATGCGGCAAACAAACGGCCTGGGCGGTGCAGCCCTGCACAGCAACGGTGCGGATGAAGGCGAAACATGGAGTTTTGCCGATATCCTCGGACGTCCGCTGTGGACACACGACAGTTCGGCCTCGACGACCACGTATGAGCACGACGCGCTCAACCGTGTCACCACCGTTAGCCGTCGCGATGATGACAACGGCAGCCAACCGATCGTGCGCGAGCGGCATTACTACGGGGATACCGCGCCCGCCGATCTGCTATCGCCCCAGCAGGCAAAAATCGCCAACCTGCGCGGCCAGACGGTATGCCTCTGGGACAGCGCCGGCCAGCAGCGCACCACTACCGCGAGCCTCGGCGGCGTGGTGCTCAGCAGTAATCGACGTCTGCTGCTGAAAACCGATGGCGAAGGTGACTGGTCGGGCGATGAAACCCGTTGGAGCAACTGGGAGGCCACGCTGGATAGCACCCGCTATGCAACACGCCTGAGCGTGGACGCGCGCGGCAGCGTTCTTACCCTGCTCGACGCCGCAGGCCACAGCCGTCGCCATGTTTACGATGTAGCAGGTCGCTTGGCCAGTCAGTGGCTGACCCTCCAGGGGCAAGCAGAACAGGCCGTCATCTGTAGCCAGAGCTACAACGCAGCCAGCCAGCCGCTGCAGCAAAGTCAGGGCAACGGCGTAACGGTCAGCCATCACTATGAAGCACAAACCCGCCGCAAAATCGGCACCACACTTGTCCGCCAGCGCGACGGCAAAACGGCGCTTCTGCAAGCACTGACCTACCGCTACGACCCGGTGGGCAACTTGGTGGCGGTCGCCGACTCCGCCCAATGCACCACCTGGTTTCGCAACCAGCAAATCAGCCCTGTGAACACCTATACCTACGACAGCCTGTATCAACTGCTGAGCGCCACCGGCCGTGAAAACGCCAATCAAAAACAACAGAACACGGCACTACCGGGGCTGATCACTCCGCTGCCGGCCGACAGCAGCCAATACACCGCCTACACCCGCACCTTCGCCTACGACAGCGGCGGCAACCTCACGCAAATACGCCATAGCGCACCGAAGACCGGCAACCAATGGACCAGCACACTGGTGGTGTCCGCCCGCCGCAACCACGCCGCTAACAGCTCGATTTTCACCGCGGTGGCCGCTGATACGGTCGACCAGCTGTTCGACCCTCGCGGCAACCAAACCCAGCTGCAACCGGGCCAGACACTCAGCTGGAACGCCAGCAACCATTTGCAGCAGGTTCGCTGCGAAGCCAGCGACCAGCGTGAGCACTACGGCTACAGCGGCGCAGCACGGGTGGTGAAGGTGAGCCAGCAGGCGAAGCTGGAGCAAAAAGTGGTGTACCTGAACGGTCTGGAACTGCGCACCACGCGGCAAATCGAGCAGGTCAAAGAAGCTTTACAGGTTATCCACCTGGGCAGCGACTGTTGCGCCGTTAGGGTGCTGCACTGGAGCGACGGCAAGCCTGGTGGGCTGGAGAATGACAGCGTCCTCTACAGCTACGGCAATGCGCTGGGCACTCTGCAACTTGAGCTGGACCAACACGCCGACATCGTCAGCCGTGAGGAGTATTACCCCTACGGCGGCACGGCGACCTGGGCCGCTCGCAGTCAAACAGAAGCGCCTTATAAAACCCGGCGCTTTGGCGGCAAAGAGCGCGACGCCACCGGTTTGTATTACTACGGTAAGCGCTACTACCAACCCTGGAGCGGACGCTGGCTGAGTGCCGACCCCACCGGAGCCGTCGACGGCCTGAATCTGTTCAGCATGGTGCGCAACAACCCCACCTCGAACCGCGACGAGCAAGGCCTGAGCATTACCGTCGGCAAAGAAAAATATAAAAACGATGTGGCCTTCAAGAAAAGCGCGCACTACCGCCAACTGGCCGCCAACCATCCTGGCGAACCGCTCGACCGATTAATCAGCCACTACAACACCAACGACCATGTATTCCTGTCGGGCGCGCATTTGGCCGATTTGTTTGCCCATGACCTTCACACCTCGCTGGCAAGCGACACCGTGAGCGCCGACCAGAACGCACAGCGGGCGTACCTCACGCGCGCGGGCTGGCATGAGCGCCTTAAGACCACCAGCCCGCGGGACTTCCCCCTTACCCAACGCGCCCAAGCGTTCTGGAAAAGTTACCCCTTCGCGAAACCGGGTACGCCGTTGGCTAACGTCGACGAGTCGTTGAGCACGCTCAGTTCCACAGCTCATGTAAGCATATACCGCACCATGAACGGTGCGGAGGCCGACGCCATTTTGACCGACAACAATTACGAGGCTATCGGCAAACATTTGGGCGATTACCCGCAAGCGCTGAGCTATTTTCACCGCGACGGCACGGGTAAAGCGTTGCTGGAATTTCCATTGAAACCAGGCGCGCATGAGGCGCTGTTTACGCCGGCATTTTCCGCTGTGCTGGACTCCGGGGATGTCACCAGCGTGATGGCCAAGTTAGCGGAACTGAGCGGCGCAGGCGCCTACGCCAAGGCGAAAAAAGGCGAAGGCACGCTGACCGGTTATATCGGCATCAAGCCGGAAGAGCATGGTGTCAGCGGCTTCAGCTTGTCGCTGGGGGATAAGAATTCTCGCGAGTTATTCAAGCAATTTGTTCAGACCGACAAGGTCCGTGCCTTGCATCGAAACTAGCCGGCACGCCCTTCTCGGCGGCGCGTATACTCGCGCCACCTTCAACCGGAGACTGCCATGACCATTTCTCTGTACGCCGCATCCGTTCCCGTTTTCAAGCAAATGCTCACCAGCCTCAGCGCGGTATTGAGCAAAGCTGAAGCCCACGCCACGGCCAAGAATATCGACCCCGCCGCCCTGCTCCAGGCCCGCCTGTTCCCCGACATGTTCCCGCTCATCCGCCAGGTGCAAATCGCCTGCGACTTTGCCCGTGGCGTGCCGTCGCGTCTGGCTGGCGTAGACGT
Organism: Pseudomonas sp. AC229; assembly: GCF_979254655.1. Taxonomy (NCBI): domain Bacteria; kingdom Pseudomonadati; phylum Pseudomonadota; class Gammaproteobacteria; order Pseudomonadales; family Pseudomonadaceae; genus Pseudomonas; species Pseudomonas sp. AC229. Next base: position 251,297 of record NZ_CEEDHK010000003.1, on the reverse strand, counting down.
GCCGAAGCATGACGACGTGGAAACCACGTTCGAGCAGCTGCAAGCACTGTTGAAAGAAACCCTCGATTACCTGGGCACGTTTACCCCGGCTCAGGTCGACGGCAACGAAGAGCGCGAGATCCTCACCCGTCCGGGCACGCCGAAAGAGCGCAAATTCACTGGCCAGTCGTATTTGCTGACTTACGGTCTGCAGCACTTCTTCTTCCACGTAACCACCGCGTATGCACTGCTGCGTCATAACGGCGTGGAAGTGGGCAAGATGGATTATGTGGGCCAGCCGCAGGTGTAATTGCGGCTGAGCGTCGAGGTTTGCCTCGGCCCTCTCCCCCGGCCCCTCTCCCGCTCGCGGGCGAGGGGAGACAAGCGATAACTGATCCACCTCGGTCAGTCCCCTCTACCGCTTGCGGGAGAGGGTTAGGGAGAGGGCCGCCCTTGCGCCCTACTCCTTCTCCCCCAACTGCTGCACATTCCACCCCCCGCCCATCGCCGCAATCAATTGCACACTTGCGGTCAACCGACTGCCCAACAGCGTCAACACCGTGCGCTCGTTCGACAGCGCGGTGGTCTGCACCGTGACCACGTCCGAGAAGTCCACAGTTCCGGCTTTGTACTGGTTAAGCATCAACCGCAGCGATTCACGCGCTGAGTCGAGCGCTTCTTGCTGCACCACGTTTTCTTCTTTCAGCACGTCGAGCTGAACCAGGTAGTCCTCCACTTCGCGAAAACCAGTCAGCACGCTCAGGCGATAGGCGGCCACGGTGGCGTCGTAGCTGGCTTCGGCCTGTTCGACGCGCGAGCTGATCAAACCGCCGTCGAACAAGGTCATGGCGAAGTCGGGGCCGATGGACCAGTAGCGGTTTGGCGTGGTCAGCAGTTGCGAGAGGCTGTCGTTGCGGTAGCCGCCGCTGGCGCTGAGGGTGATGTCCGGGTAGTACGCGGCTTTGTTCACGCCGATAAGCGCGTTGGCGGCGACCACGTCGCGCTCGGCCGAGGCAATGTCGGGGCGGCGTTGTAGCAGTTGTGAGGGCACGCTGGCGGGAATAGCCGGCAAGCCTGGAATGTCGTTGGTCTCGGCCAACTCGAAGTTCGACGGTGCTTCGCCGACCAGCACGGCGATGGCGTTTTCCAGTTGCGCGCGCTGGTATTTCAGGTCGATGGCCTGAGCCTGCGTGGTTTTCACCTGGGTGCGCGCCTGGGCCACGTCGGCCTTGGTGACGATGCCGGCGCGGTATTGGTTTTCCGCCAGCTTGAAGGCTTTTTCGTAGGCCGAGACGGTGTCGTCGAGCAGGCGTTTTTGCGCGTCGATCACCCGCAGTTGCAGGTAATTCTGCGCCAGTTCCGACTGCTGGCTGAGCTTGGTCGCGGCCAACGTCGCCTGGCTGGCGGCGGCGCTGGCGTTGTCCGATTCCAGCTGGCGGCGCAGTTTGCCCCACAGGTCGAGTTCCCAACTCACGCCCAGGCTGGCCTGGTAGCTGTCGCTGATGCCGCCGGAGCTGCCGCTGCTGACGGTGGAGCCGTCGGACAACGACACCGTGCCGCCACCGCCCGTGGCCTGGCCCGAGCGGGTTTTGCTGAAGGCGGCGCTCAGGCTCGGAAAGAACGAAGCGCGGGCGCCGCGTGCCAGGGCTTGAGCCTGGCGATACTGGGCTTCGGCCTGGGCCAGGGTTTGGTTGGAGGTTTCCAGGCGCTGTTGCAGTTGGTTCAGCGTCGGGTCGCCGTACAGCTCCCACCAGGCGCCACGGTTCAAGGCATCGCTGGGCGCGGCCTGGGTCCAACCTGCCTGGTATTTGAAGCCAGCAGGCACGGCCACTTCTGGCTGCTCATAGTCCGGGCCTACGGCGCAACCGGCCACAGCCACAGCCACCGCGAGCAACAGGCTGCGCGAATACAGGCTCATAACGAAGTCTCCAACCAAGCATCAGTGCGCACGCCTCTGCGGCGGTTAACCCAGTGGCGCAAACGATCCAGGTACAGGTACACCACGGGCGTGGTGTACAGGGTGAGCAATTGGCTGGCGATCAGGCCGCCGACGATGGTGATGCCCAGCGGCCGGCGCAAACCGGCGTCGCCACCAATGCCGAAAATCAGCGGCAGCGCACCCAGTAGGGCCGCCAGGGTGGTCATCATGATCGGCCGAAAGCGTTTGACGCAGGCCTCCAGAATCGCCTCGCGAGGCGTCATGCCCAGTCGGCGTTCTGCTTCCAGGGCGAAGTCGATCATCAGAATGGCGTTTTTCTTGACGATGCCGATCAGCAGAATAATGCCGATCAAGGCGATCAGACTCAGCTCGCTGCGGCACAGGATCAGCGCGAGCAACGCGCCGACGCCGGCCGAGGGCAAGGTGGAAAGAATGGTCAACGGGTGCACATAGCTCTCGTACAAAATGCCTAGCACGATGTACACCGCCACCAGCGCCAGCAGAATCAGCCACGGCATGTTGTTTTGCGTGTCTTGCACGGCGCCGGCATTGCCTTCGAACGTGGCTTGCACGTCGAGCGGCAATTGCAGCGGTTCGATGGCGGCCATGATCGCTTCGCGGGTCGGGCCAATCTGCGCACCGGGCGCCAGGTTGAACGACAGCGTGATCGCCGCGAACTGGCCCTGGTGGTTGACCGACAACGGCGCCGAACTGGGTTCAAAATGGCTGAACTCGGCCAGTGGCATGCTCTGCCCGTCGCTGCCCAGCACATACACCTGGCGCAGAATTTCCGGGCTCTGCTGGTACTTCGAGCCCACTTCCATGACCACGTGATACTGGTTCAGCGGGTTGTAGATATTGGCGATCTGCCGTTGGCCAAATGAGTTGTTCAGCACCTCATCGACCAGCGCCATGTTCACGCCCAGCGTGGCGGCGCGGTCGCGGTCTACCACCAGCCGGCTTTGCACGCCTTTGTCTTGCGAGTCGCTATTAAGGTCCACCACTTGCGGCAGTTTGCGCATGGCCGCTTCCACTTTCGGCGCCCACTGGCGCAGCAGTGTGAGGTCGTCGCTGCGCAAGGTGAACTGGTTGCTGGCGTTGCTATCGCGACCGCCCAGGCGCACGTCCTGGCCGGCGTTCAGGTACAGCGCGGCACCGGGAATTTCCGCCAGTTTGGGGCGCAGTCGGGCGAGGATGGTGTCGACATCATCGCGCTCGCCAATCGGTTTCAAGGTGACGAAAAACGAGCCGGTGTTGCTCGACTGCCAACGCCCGCCGCCCAGAAACCCCACCACGTTTTCGATGTCCGGATCCGCGCTGAGAATGGCGCGGAACTTGGCCATTTTCGCCTGCAGGCCTTGGAACGAGATGCTTTGGTCGGCGATGGCAAACCCGCGCAGTCGCCCGGAATCCTGTGCGGGCAGAAAGCCTTTGGGCACCACCACGAACAGGTAAAGGTTGAGCACGATGCAGGCGCACATGATCACCATCATCAGTCGTGAATGCGCCAGCGCCCATTCAAGGCTCGCTTTGTAGCGCGCCATCAGGTTCTGGAAGCGCTGGCTCTCAGGCTTTGGCTCGACTGCTGGCGCATTCTTGTCGCGGGGTTTAAGCAGGCGCGCGCAGAGCATCGGTGTAAGCGTCAGCGACACCAGCAGCGAAACCAGAATGGCCGCCGACAAGGTCACGGAAAACTCGCGGAACAGCCGGCCAATAATGCCGCCCATCAGCAGGATGGGGATAAACACCGCCACCAGCGACAAGGTCATCGACAGCACGGTAAAGCCCACTTCGCGGGCGCCGTGAATGGACGCTTCCAGCGGCGACTCGCCTTCCTCAATGCGCCGGGCAATGTTCTCGACCACAACAATGGCGTCGTCCACCACAAAGCCCGTGGCGACAATCAGCGCCATCAGCGACAGGTTATTCAGCGAGAAGCCGCACAGATACATCACCGCAAAGGTGCCCACCAGCGACACCGGCACCGCCAAGGCGGGAATCAGCGTGGCACGCGGGCTGCGCAGGAACATATAGACGACCAGAATCACCAGCAGCACCGAGATGATGAGGGTGATTTCCGCTTCATCCAGCGAGGCGCGAATACTCGGGCTGCGGTCGTCCATTACCGACAACTGCACCTTGGGGCCGATCAACTCCTGCAATTCAGGCAGCAGCGCATGGATGGCGTCGGTGGCTTCGATAATGTTGGCGCCGGGCTGGCGCGTGACGATCAGCAGCACCGCCGGATTGGGCCCGGAAAACCCCGCGTTGCGCACGTCTTCCACGGCGTTGCTGACCTCGGCGATATCGCCCAGGCGCACCGCCGCGCCGGTTTCAGCGTTGTAGTGAACGATCACCGGCAGGTATTCGCTGGCCTTGCGCAACTGGTCATTGGCGTCCACTTGCCATTGCTTCGTGGCGCCGTCGATGGAGCCTTTCGGGCCGTTGGAATTGGTGTTGGCAATGGCCGTGCGCACGCTGTCCAGGGAAATGCCGTATTTGTTCAGGGCGTCCGGATTGACGTCGACCCGCACCGCCGGCAACGAACTACCGCCGATGCTGACCTGGCCGATGCCCTTGACCTGCGCCAGGCGCGGCGACACCAGGGTCGAGGCCATGTCGTACATCTCGCCACGGGTGTAGCTGTCGGACGTGAGCGTGAGCACCATCACCGGCATGTCGGAGGGGTTGGCCTTGCGGTACGACGGCAAGCTGGGCATGCCGCTGGGCAGCAGACTGCTGGCCGCGTTGATGGCGGCCTGCACCTCGCGGGCGGCACCGTCGATGTCTTTCTCCAGCGAGAACTGCACGATCACCGTGGTCGAGCCCAGCGAGCTGCTGGAGGTCATTTCACTGATGCCGGCAATGCGCCCGAGCGCCCGCTCCAACGGCGTGGCTACCGAAGTGGCCATGGTTTCCGGACTGGCGCCAGGCAACGAGGCGCTGATCATGATGGTCGGAAAATCCACCGACGGCAGCGGCGCCACCGGCAGCAGATTGAACGAAAGCCAGCCGGCCAGCAGCAGCGCCAGGGTGAGCAGCGTGGTGGCCACGGGGCGGCGGATGAAGGGGGTGGAGATGCTCATTGGGGGAGCACCGTTTGCCTTGCCCTCTCCCCAACCCTCTCCCGCACGCGGGAGAGGGGGCCGACCGCATCGCGCTTATCTCCCCTCGCCCGCTTGCGGGAGAGGGGCCGGGGGAGAGGGCCAGCCATCACACCGCCCCTCATGACTGCACCGACATATCCAACCCACGCTTCTTGCGCCAGCCATTCCAGCGCGTGGCCAGGCGGTCAAACGCGAGGTAGATAACGGGCGTGGTAAACAACGTCAGTACCTGGCTGAGCAGCAAGCCACCGACCATGGCGATACCCAGCGGCCGGCGCAGTTCCGCACCCGCGCCAGCGGCAAGCATCAGCGGCAAGGCGCCGAGCAGCGCAGCCAGGGTGGTCATCAGAATCGGCCGGAAACGCAGCAGGCACGCTTGGTAAATGGCGTCCGGCGCGCTCATGCCTTGGTTGCGTTCAGCGTCCAGGGCGAAGTCGATCATCATGATCGCGTTCTTCTTGACGATGCCGATCAGCAGGATGATGCCGATGATCGCCACGATGCCAATCTCCTCCCCCGCCACCATCAAGGCCAGCAGGGCGCCGACGCCCGCCGAGGGCAGCGTGGACAGAATGGTCACCGGGTGAATAAAGCTCTCGTAGAGAATGCCCAGCACGATGTACATGGTCACCACGGCCGCCAGAATCAGCAGCAAGGTGCTCGACAGCGAGCTTTCAAACGCCAGCGCAGCACCGCGGAAACTGGTTTGCACGCCGACCGGCAATTGCATGTCTTGCTCAACCTGACGAATCGATTCCACCGCTTCACTCAACGACACGCCGGGCGCCAGGTTGAACGACAGCGTGGCCGCCGGGAATTGCGAGATGTGGTTGATGGCCAGCAAGGTGTTGTGCTCTTCAATCGTGGCCAGCGATGACAAGCGCACCTGCGTGCCATCGCTGCTGCTGACGTAGAGGTTCTCCAGCGACTGCGGGCCCAACTGGAATTGCGGCGCCACTTCCAGCACCACGCGGTACTGGGTGGCCTGGGTGAAGATGGTGGAAATCAGGCGCTGGCCGAAGGCGTTGTACAGCGCGCTATCAACGTCCGACAACGACACCCCCAGGCGCGAGGCAGCATCGCGGTCGATGTTGACGAAGGCTTGCAGGCCTTTGTCTTGCCAGTCGCTGGCCACGTCCGCCAGTTGCGGCAGTTGTTGCAGGCGCTCCACCAACAGCGGCACCCATTTGGCCAGCACGTCGGGGTCGGAATCTTGCAGGGTAAATTGGTATTGCGTGCGCGCCACGCGGTCTTCGATGGTCAGGTCTTGCACCGGTTGCAGGTACAGCCGCACGCCGGGAATCTGGTCCAGCGTCGGCTGCAAACGGCGGATCACTTCGGTGGCGCTGGCGTCGCGCTCGCCGTGGGGTTTGAGGTTGATCAACATGCGCCCGGTATTGAGCGTGGCGTTGCTGCCGTCCACGCCGATAAACGCCGTGAGGCTTTCCACCGCCGGATCGCTCAGCAGCGCCTTGGCCAATGCCTGTTGGCGCTCGGCCATGGCCTGAAACGAGATGGACTGCGGCGCTTCGGCAATGGCCTGGATCACGCCGGTGTCCTGCACCGGGAAGAAACCTTTGGGCATAAAGGTGTAGAGCACCGCCGTTAGCGCCAACGTGGCCAGCGCCACCAGCAAGGTCAGCGGCTGATGACGCAGCACCACGCGCAGGGCGCGGCCGTAGGCGGCAATCATGCGGTCGATGACGCCACCGGCAGCGCGGGCAAAGCGGCCCTGTTTTTCTTCCGGTGTGTGCTTGAGCAACTTGGCGCAGAGCATCGGTGTGAGGGTCAGCGACACCACGCCGGAAATCAGAATGGCCACCGCCAGGGTGATGGCGAATTCGCGGAACAGCCGCCCCGCTACGTCGCCCATAAACAGCAGCGGAATCAGCACGGCGATCAGCGAGAAGGTCAGGGAAATAATGGTGAAGCCGATTTGCTTCGAACCCTTGAGCGCGGCCTCCAGCGGCGTGTCGCCTTTTTCCAGGTAGCGGCTGATGTTTTCCACCATGACGATGGCATCGTCTACCACGAAGCCGGTGGCGATGGTCAGGGCCATCAAGCTCAGGTTGTTAACGGAAAACCCGGCCAGGTACATCACGCCAAAGGTGCCCACCAACGACAGCGGCACGGCCAGACTCGGAATGAGCGTGGCGGAAAAACTGCGCAGGAACAGGAACGTGACCATGACCACCAGGGCAATGGCCAGCACCAGCTCGAACTGCACGTCGGCCACCGAGGCGCGGATGGTGGTGGTGCGGTCGGTGAGCACTTTCACATCGAGGCTGCCGGGCAGGTTGGCTTGCAGCTGCGGCAGCATGGCTTTGATGCTGTCGACCACTTTGATCACGTTGGCGCCGGGCTGGCGTTGAATGTTCAGCACCACCGCCGGGGTTTCATTGGCCCAGGCGGCCAGGCGCGTGTTCTCTGCCGCGTCTTCCACCGTGGCGACGTCTTTCAGGCGCAGCGGCGCGCCGTTGGCGTAGGCCACCACCAACTCGCGGTAGGCAGAGGCCGATTTCAGCTGGTCGTTGGCATCCAGCGTCGAGGCGCGGGTCGGACCGTCGAAGCTGCCTTTGGGGCCATTGAGGTTGTTGTTGGCGACCGTGGTGCGCAGGTTTTCCAGGTTCAGTCCCGCCGCCGCCAACGCCGAAGGGTTGGCGCGAATACGCACGGCTGGGCGCTGGCCGCCGCTGATGCTGACCAGGCCAACGCCGGAAATCTGCGAAATTTTCTGCGCCAGACGCGTATCGACCAAATCCTGCACCTGCGGCAGCGGCAGGTTGCTGGAGGTGATGGCCAGGGTCAGGATCGGCGCGTCGGCCGGGTTCACTTTGCTGTACGAGGGCTGGTACGGCAGGTCGTTGGGCAACAGGCTGCTGGCGGTATTGATCGCCGCCTGCACTTCCTGCTCGACCACATCGAGGTTGCTGTCGAGGGTGAATTGCAGCGTGATGACCGAGGCGCCGCCCGAACTGCTGGACGACATTTCATTCAGGCCGGCAATTTGCCCGAGCTGGTTTTCCAGCGGCGCGGTCACCGACGAGGTCATGATTTCCGGGCTGGCGCCGGGGTACGAGGTGACCACCTGAATAGTCGGATAATCCACTTCCGGCAGCGCCGAAATTGGCAGGAACCGGTAGGCAATGATGCCCGACAGCAGGATGGCGATCATCAACAGCGTGGTCGCCACCGGCCGCAGAATAAACGGGCGCGACGGGTTCATTGCGCGGCTCCGCCCTTGCCTTGCGGCGCGGCGTCATCCTGACCGAAAGGCTTCTGCCCGGTTTCTTCGCTGACGTCTTTCTTCACCTGCTCGGGCGCGGCAATGCGCACCGCCATGCCGTCACGCAGGCGGTCGGTGCCTTCCACCACCACCTGCTCATCGACATTCAAGCCCTTCTCCACCACCACCTGTTCGGCTTCGCTGGTGCCGAGCGTGACCGGGCGCTGAGCCACTTTGTCGCCCTCGCCCAGCACATACACATACGTACCTTCGTTGCCGCGCTGCACGGCGTTGGCCGGAATCAGCAGCACGTCGTGCAGGGTTTCGGCGAGCAGACGGACGTTGACGAACTGATTGGGAAACAGCGAACGGTCGGCGTTCTCGAACTTGGCCTTGAGCTTGACGGTGCCGGTGGTGGTGTCGATCTGGTTATCCAGCGTCACCAGCTCGCCGGTGGCCAGGGTCACGTCCTTATTGCGGTCCAGTGCCTCGACCGGCAGCGGCTTGGTCGTCGCGCTGGCGCCGTTGAGCTGGGCGGCCACGGTGCCAAGTTGCTGTTGCGGCAGGCTGAACACCACGGCAATCGGTTTGACCTGAGTAATGACCACTAACGGCGTGGTGTCACTGGACGTCACCAGGTTGCCGACATCGACCTGGCGCAAGCCCAGACGACCGCTAATAGGCGCGCGCACTTCGGTGAAGGCCAGATTGAGCTTGGCGTCGTCCACTTGGCCTTGGTTGGTCTTCAGCGTGCCTTGGTACTGATTAAGCAGCGCGGCCTGGGTGTCGAGGGTTTGCTTGGCAATGGAATCTTCGGCGTACAGGCCCTTGTAGCGATCCAGATCGATCTGGGCATTTTTCAGCTGCGCCTGATTTTGCTGCAGCGTGCCTTCGGCCTGCGCCAAGGCAGCTTTGTAAGGGCGGGGATCGACCACGGCGAGCAGATCGCCGGCCTTCACTTCCTGGCCTTCGGTGAACAGCACCTTGACCAGTTCACCATTCACGCGCGGTTTGACATTCACCGTGCTGAACGCGGTGACGGTGCCGAGGGCGTGGAAATGCACATCGAGGTTGGCGCGCTTCACCTTTGCCACGCTGACCGTCATGCCGGCCGCCGCACCGGGTGGCCCCATACCAGGACGCCCGCGCACTTTGCCATCGGGGGCACCCGTGCTTTTCGCGGCGGACAGCCACATAACCAACAACACCACGCCAGCGAAGGCAGCGGCAGTGATCAACCAAGGGCGAAGGGTACGCAAAGTCATGGGCATCATCGATAACGAAATTCGAGCCCGCACGATAAGCACTGCAACCGCTGACGGAAAGCCTCTTTACCGGCTTTTTACCTAAGTCTGACCTTTTACTAAGCGCTTGAGCCACCAACGAAAACGGCCCGCGAGGCGGGCCGTTCATGTGTTGCAGGGTATGTTTATTTCAACACAGCAACCGCTGCTTCGTAATTCGGCTCGCTGCCGATTTCCGACACCAGCTCGCTGTGCAGGACTTTGTCGTTTTCATCCAGCACCACAACGGCACGGGCAGCCACGCCGGCCAATGGGCCGTTGGCAATGGCGACGCCGTAGTCAGCGAGGAAGTCAGCGCCGCGCATGGTCGACAGGTTCACCACGTTTTGCAGACCTTCAGCGCCGCAGAAACGCGCTTGGGCGAACGGCAGGTCGGCGGAAATGCACAGCACCACGGTGTTGGCCAGTTTGCTGGTTTCGGCGTTGAACTTGCGAACCGAGGTGGCGCAGGTGGGGGTGTCGACGCTTGGGAAAATGTTCAGCACTTTGCGCTTGCCGGCCAGGCTGGCCAGGGTTACGTCGCTGAGGTCAGCGCCCACCAGGCTGAACGCCGGGGCTTGCTGACCAACGTGCGGCAGCTCGCCGGTGACTTGAACAGGGTTGCCGCGCAAGGTTACTTGGGCCATGAACGTGTTCCTTTTTATGGTGAGTGTTTTGGGTTGCTAAGGGGGGCTGAGTTAAGCATGAAAGGGGTTACGCGACTATGACTCAGCGGTCAAAAAAATGGGGCGCAGCCCCAAAGCCCGCGTCTGAGCTGAGCGATCGCCTACAGCCTGGAAAGACGGTGATTCCCCGATTTTGACTTAGCTTTTGATCTGCCGCTTTTGATCTGCCCCGCCCCGTTTATCGCAGGCCGAGTGGAGTCGACGTGTAGGGGGTTGAGCGGCAGGGAGCCGCGAAAGGCGTGTCGGGCCAAGGATGGCCCGTCTCGCCGTGCCCCCGGAGCGGCGACGGAGCGAGGGAACCCGCAGCGCAGCGGAGGGCCAAGGTAGGGGCTAGACCTTTTGGTTACTTTTGGGTGGTCCGGCAATCCGGCAATGCTAAAAGTGACTCGCGCGTAAGGCGCGAAACAAAAACGTTCAGCACACGCGGTAATGAATACGTTCGCCGATCCACCGTGTACGGCTTGCAATACTGGATCCCCGCGCAGGCGGCGGTCCGACGATTCGGGATCCAGAGTTTCTCGTCTGGCTCCTGTAGGAGAGGCTTCAGCCTCGACTCCTGCAAACCTCGACCGGCGCATTTTCCGCGCCTTCGTCCCCTGCTAGCCTTGCACCAACCGCCCACAAAGTGAGGGAAGCACTTTGAAACTCGCTGCAATCGCGCTGATTTTTCTGCCAACCCTGGCCCACGCCCAAGTCTACAAATGCGTAGCCGCCGACGGCAGCACCACCTACGCCACCGTGCCCTGCCCCGAAGGCACGGGCCAAACCACGCGCATCATCGAGCCGGTGCCGCCCAGCGGCGTGCTGAATGTGCCGGCGGTGGAATTGCCGGTCGAGCAACAACCCGCCGAGCCCGCCAACAAAACCGCCTCGCCCGTCAGCGGCCTCACTGTTATCCCCGACAGCGAAGACCCGCACCGCGAAACCAAGCGCACGGAAATGCGCGAAGACGCTGAGCAGCACAAGCGCGATATGTATCAAGACTTCGAACGCCAGCAAAATGAGAAGCCGGTTCGCCCGTAGACTGGCCGACGCAGTGGCGGTCATGTAGGGGCTTTCGCGGCTATAATCCGCGCCTCTCCAAGCTGCCGGGTTACCTCCGGCCCTGATACGGACCGACCCATGTTACGAATCACCGAATTCAAGCTGCCTATCGACCACGCCGATGAGGCCCTGCGCCCTGCCCTAGTCGCACGCCTGGGTATTGCCGATAACGAGTTGCTGGAGTTCACGCTGTTCAAACGCAGCTATGACGCGCGGAAAAAATCTGCTGAGTTGTGTTTTATCTACACCATCGATTTTTCCGTGAGCGACGAAGCGACGTTGCTCAAGCGCTTCAGCGATGACCGCCACATCACGGTCGCCCCAGACACTTCATACAAATTCGTCGGCCACGCGCCTGAGCAGTTGGGCGAGCGTCCGTTGGTGGTCGGCTTTGGGCCGTGCGGTATTTTCGCGGCCTTGTTGCTGGCGCAGATGGGTTTCAAACCCATCGTGCTGGAGCGCGGCAAGGAAGTGCGTCAGCGCACCAAAGACACCTGGGGCCTGTGGCGCAAAAGCGTGCTCAATCCAGAATCCAATGTGCAGTTTGGTGAAGGCGGCGCCGGCACGTTCTCTGACGGCAAGCTGTACAGCCAGATCAAAGACCCGAAATTTATCGGCCGCAAAGTGCTGCATGAGTTCGTCAAGGCCGGCGCGCCGGAGGAGATTCTCTACGTTGCCAAACCGCATATCGGCACCTTCCGCCTCACGGGCGTGGTGGCGAATATGCGTGAGCAGATCATTGCCTTGGGCGGTGAAGTGCGTTTCGAACAGCGCGTGACTGACGTGCAAATCGATAACGGCCAACTGACGGGCGTGACCCTCGCCAGCGGTGAGCAGATCAACAGCCGCCACGTGATTCTGGCGCTCGGCCACAGCGCCCGTGACACCTTCCGTATGTTGCATAGCCGCGACGTGTTTATGGAGGCCAAGCCGTTTTCGGTGGGCTTCCGTATCGAGCACCCGCAATCGCTGATCGACCAGGCCCGCCTGGGCCGCTTTGCTGGCCACCCGAAAATCGGCGCGGCGGATTACAAGCTGGTGCATCACGCCTCCAACGGGCGTTCGGTTTACAGCTTCTGCATGTGCCCGGGCGGTACGGTGGTGGCGGCCACGTCCGAGGCGGAGCGCGTGGTGACCAATGGCATGAGCCAATACTCGCGTAACGAGCGCAACGCCAATTCGGGCATCGTGGTTGGCATCACCCCGGAAGTGGATTATCCCGGCGGCCCGCTGGCCGGCGTGGAGTTGCAGGAGCGCTTGGAGTCGCACGCCTATGTCATGGGCGGGCGCAACTACAACGCGCCAGGGCAATTGGTTGGCGATTTTATTGCCGGCAAGGCGACCACGGCGTTGGGCAGTGTCGAGCCGTCGTACAAACCCGGCGTGAACCTGATGGACTTGGCCGACGCCCTGCCCGCCTTTGCCATTGAGGCCATTCGCGAGGCGTTGCCGGCGTTTGACAAGCAGATCAAAGGTTTCGCCATGCATGACGCCGTGCTCACCGGCATCGAGACCCGCACCTCGTCGCCGCTGCGCATTACCCGCGGTGATGACTTGCAGAGCCTGAACGTGCGCGGGTTGTTTCCGGCCGGTGAAGGCGCCGGTTATGCCGGGGGGATTCTGTCGGCTGGCGTCGATGGCATTCGTATCGCCGAAGCGGTGGCGCGGGATTTGTTGGGGATTCGCGAGGGTTGAAACAACATCGCGGCTGAACGGGATGCCGCCCAGTCGCTTCTTCAGGTGCTGTGTTAGCGCCGAGTTTGGCGTTCCCTTTCGCGATTCTGGATCCCCGCCTACGCGGGGATGACGGAGGTGGGTTGGAGGATTCACGTCATTCCCGCGAAGGTGGCGGTCCGACGACTCGGAATCCAAAATGGCAAACCCGGCGTGCCTCTAATGGCCAACTCGGTTCTGTAGGAGCGGCTGGGCGGCATTCCCATTAGCCGCGATGCTGCTGATCTGCTTACCCCGCCGCCGGCCCTTCCAGCGCCGACAGTCGCTTCTCAAGCCCCAGCGCTTTAAAGCGCTCCACGACAAAATCCACAAACACCCGCGTCTTCTGTGGCAATAACTTCTGCCCGGCGAAGTACAACGTGGTGCCGCCGGTATCCACGTACCAATCCGGCAACACCCGCTGCACGGTTCCGCGTTCCAGATAGGGCAACGCATGGGCGACGCTCACCAACGCCAGGCCCAATCCGATCTGCGCGGCGGCGCACGCGGCTTCGGGGTCGCTCAAGGTCATGCGCGGCGGAATGTCGATGGGGGCCAACGCGCCCTGGCGGTTGCGCAAGGTCCAGGAGCGGATGCGGCCGGTTTGCGGTGAGCGAATGAAAATGCCGGCATGCGCGGGCAGATCGCTGGGCGTGCGCAGCGGCGGCGCATTTTCCAGGTAGCTCGGCGAAGCCAGCAATATGCGGTGCGCCGGCGCCAGTTCACGGGCGACGACGCCCTGCGGCAAATCGAAACCGCCACCGATGGCCGCATCGAAGCCCTCGGCTATCAGGTCGACGGGGCGATTGTCGAAGTGCCAGTCCGGCACCACGCGTGGGTAACGCTGAAGGAATTCCCCCAGCAACGGCACCATGTATTCGCGACCGAACGACAAACCCATGCTCACTTTCAAGGTGCCCGCCGGCTGGCTTTTCAGCGTGGTTAGGTTGCCCATTGCCAGTTGCAGGGTGGTCAGGCCACCAGCCGCTTCGGTCAGAAAATACTCGCCCGCTTCGGTCAGGCTGAGCTTGCGGGTACTACGCTGGAACAGCCGCACGTCCAGGCTCTGTTCCAGGCGGGCGACATTCTTGCCCACCGCCGCAGGCGTCAAGCCTAGGCGCCGCGCGGCCTGGGCGAAACTTCCGGCTTCGGCGCTGCGCACAAAACATTCGATGCAGTTGAGGGTGTCCATGGCGCATTCCATACCGTTTGTATCGAAAGCATATCCGTATTACCGACTATTCGCCGACTAATCCGCCGCTGATACTGGCGCCACACCAAACGACACACCCCTTACTTACTTACTTTCGGAGAATCACCATGACGACTCAAACAGCACTCAGCGGCAAAGTGGCATTTGTACAAGGCGGTTCGCGCGGTATCGGCGCAGCCATCGTTAAACGTCTGGCCCGTGAAGGCGCCGCCGTTGCCTTCACCTACAGCCAGAGCGCACTGCAGTCAGAAGGCTTGGTGGCAGAAATCGTCGCGGCCGGCGGCAAGGCTTTGGCGATCAAGGCAGACAGTGCCAGTGAGCAAGCCATTCGCGGCGCCATCGGCCAAGCCGTGGAAGCCTTTGGCGGCCTCGACATTCTGGTCAACAACGCCGGCGTGCTGGCCGTTGCGCCCATCGAACAACTGAGCATGGAAGACATCGACCGCACGCTGTCGATCAACGTGCGCAGCGTGGTCATCGCCAGTCAGGAAGCAGCGCGCCACCTGCGCGACAACGGCCGCATCATTACCATCGGCAGCACCAACGCTGAGCGCATTCCGTTTGCTGGCGGTTCGATTTACGCCATGAGCAAATCGGCCATCGTCGGCTTTACCAAAGGTTTGGCCCGCGACCTGGGCGGCCGTGGTATCACCGTCAACAACGTGCAGCCCGGCCCGGTCGACACCGACATGAACCCGGACAGCGGCGAGTTCGCCGACACCCTGAAACAAGGCATGGCGCTGGCCCGTTACGGCAAGGTGGAAGAAATCGCCAGCTTCGTCAGCTACCTGGCAGGCCCGGAAGCGGGCTATATCACCGGTGCCAACCTGACGATTGATGGTGGGTTTGCGGCGTAAGCGAAAAGGCGGCCACCCTTAAAAAGCTCGAGGCTAAAGCCTCTCCTACAGGAATTCGTTTCTGTAGGAGAGGCTTTAGCCTCGATTGCTATTAAGCACTGAACCGCTGGTAACACACCGTCGTTCGCCGCGAGCCGTTGGGCCGGCGTTCGGGATCGGAGTAGGTAAGCAGTTCGCTGAAGCCGGCCTTGCGCATCATGCCGGCCGAGGCGACGTTTTCTTCGTGGCGGTCGATGTAGATGTCGACCAAGCCCTTCTCGCCCAACCGGGCCACGGCTTTTTCCAGTAGCACCGAACCCAGGCCCTGCCCCGCCAGGTCTTTGTGCACCACGGCTTCGCAGATATAACCCTGCGCTTCATCGCGCCGCGCGGCGGGTTGCTGGTCGGCGAATTGGTAGGTTTGGATAAAGCTGACAAAGCCGACGATGCGCCCGCCTTGCTCGGCCACTACCGCTTCAACCGAGCCGTGGGCGATGCCTTGCAGGTGTTCGCGCACGCCGTCTTCGGGCAGGTAGTTCCAGGGATTGGGGCCGTGTTCGAGGAGCAGTTCAGTCAGCGCCGGTACGTCGTCAGGTTCTGCGAATCGAATGGTCGGTGCAGCGTCGCTCATGGCTCAGATTCCTGCGGTGGGCAGATCGGGCAACGCTTCGCCCCGTTCGGCGCAAGCGGCGATCTGGTCGATCAAGGGTTGTAAGTGGTAGCCCTGAGCGGCGAGCCAGTCAGGGTTGTAATAAGAGGTGGCGTAGCGTTCGCCGCCGTCGCAGAGTACGGCAACTATCGAGCCCTGCTCGCCGGCCGCAACCATGCGCTGGCCGACCAGCAACGCGCCGACAAGGTTGGTGCCGCTGGAGCCGCCGACGTGCCGGTCCAGGCGCTGCGCCAGGTAGTGCATGGCGGCGAGCGACAGGGCGTCGGGCACTTTGCACATGGCGTCGATCACGGCGGGTACGAACGAGGCTTCCACGCGCGGGCGGCCGATGCCTTCGATGCCCGAGCCGTGGTCCAGGCGCAAGCTGGCGTCGCCGGTGCGGTAGTAGTCGAAAAACACCGAGCGCTCGGCATCGGCGCACAGCACGCGGGTGGCGTGACGACGGTAGCGCACGTAGCGGCCGAGGGTGGCGAGTGTGCCGCCGGTGCCGGGGCTGGAGACCAGCCAGCTGGGTTCGGGGCAATGTTCAAAGCGCATCTGCTGAAAAATCGACTCAGCGATGTTGTTGTTCGCGCGCCAGTCGGTGGCGCGTTCGGCGTAGGTGAACTGGTCCATGAAATGGCCGCCGCTCTCCTGCGCCAGGCGCTCGGATTCGGCGTAGATCTGCGTCGGGTCTTTAACCAAATGACTCTGGCCGCCATAAAAGGCGATTTGCGCGATTTTCTCTTTCGAGGTGGTGGCCGGCATCACGGCAATAAATGGCAAGCCCAGCAGCCGCGCAAAATACGCTTCGGAAATGGCCGTGGAACCGCTGGAGGCCTCGATCACCGGTGCCCCCGGTTTCAGCCAGCCGTTGCACAGCGCATACAAAAACAGCGAACGCGCCAGGCGGTGTTTGAGGCTGCCGGTGGGATGGCTGGATTCGTCTTTGAAATACAGCTCGATGCCCGGCAGGCCCGGCACCGTCAGAGGAATAAGGTGGGTGTCGGCGCTGCGCTGGAAGTCGGCCTCGATGATGCGAATGGCTTCTCGCGCCCAGGCGCGGGCGGCGATTTGTTTGTTGGGGTCGTCGTTACGTGAACCGCTCATGGCTTACCTTCAGTCGAGAATTCCAGCAGGGGCCGGCACCTTGGGGTCACGCCGCCATTGGCTGAGTGCTACGCCAATAAAGACCAGCCCGACCGCTAACAGTTGCCATGCATTCAAGCGCTCGCCGAGAAACAGCGCGGCCATCAGCAAGGTGAACACCGGTATCAAATTGGTGAAGCCAGAGGCCTGACTGGCAGGCAGGCGGCCGACGCCAAAGTTATAGAGCCCGTACGCGCCGACCGTGACGACAATGCCCAGGTACACCACCGCGCCCCAGCCTTTGACCGTGACGTCGGCCGGCACGTCGGCGCCCAGCAACGCCAAGGGCAGAAAAAATACCGAGCCCACAAACGCCTGCAGCGCGGTCAGCGCAAACGCCGAGTAGCGGCTGGATAAATGCTTAAGCAGCAACGTGTAGCCGGTGGCGCAGAGCATGGCCACGAATTCGAAGAAGTTACCCAGCAGCGGCGCCGGCGCATGGGCGTCGGCCTCGCCCGCCAGGCTGAGCCAGGTGGCGCCCACTACCGCGAGTAGAAAGCCGGCGAGCGTGGTGCGGCTGATGCGTTCGCGCAGTGTCAGGTAGGCGCCGACCGCCACCAGCAGCGGCAACAGCGCGGTAATCATGCCGGCTTGGGAAGCGCTGGTACGTTGCAGTGCCAGCGCTTCGAAGATGAAGTACAGGCAGGGTTCGCAGGCGGCCAGGCCGAGCAGGTATTTCCAGTCGCCAGCGCGGTAGTCGATGCGGCCACGCCAGCGCCAGGCCAGCAGAAACACCACGCTGCCCAAGGCCATGCGGCCGAAGATCACCCACATCGGTGGCATCTCGCTGAACGCGAACTTCAAGGCAATAAACGAACTGCCCCACAAGGCCATGGCAACGACCAAACAACCCCAGGCAAGCGCCTGGCCTTCACGCTGTTGCACACACACCTCCGCATTTTCTGACGGCCAGTATAGGAACCGTGCACCCGCCCGCCCAGCTACAGTGGAGCAGCTATCCTCAGCGCAACTGTTTTACCAGTTGCACCCGCCTTTTCAGGAGCACGACATTGTCTGTTCGCCACGCATTGACACGCTTTTTCCGCCTGGAGGCGGCCAGCGGCCTGCTGTTGATTGCCGCTGCGGTGCTGGCGTTGATCATCAACAATTCGCCGCTGGATTTTCTCTACAACGGTTTGCTGGAAACGCCGGTGGTGGTGCAAGTCGGCGCGCTGAAAATCGCCAAGCCGTTGCTGCTGTGGATTAACGACGGGCTGATGGCGCTGTTCTTCCTCACCATCGGGTTGGAAGTGAAACGCGAGGTGTTGGAGGGGCACCTGTCCCATCCCTCGCAGATTGTGCTGCCGGGCATGGCGGCGATTGGCGGCATGCTGGTGCCGGCCTTGGTCTATTGGGCCATCAACCGTCAGCACCCCGAGGCCATGGACGGCTGGGCGATTCCCATGGCCACCGACATTGCCTTCGCCCTGGGCGTGCTCGCCTTGCTGGGTAAGCGCGTGCCGCTGACGCTCAAGTTGTTTTTGATGACGCTGGCGATCATTGATGACCTCGGCGCGATCATCGTCATTGCGCTGTTCTATTCCGGCGACCTGTCGACCCTTTCGCTGCTGCTGGCGGGTGCGTGCCTGGCGGTGCTGATTGGCATGAACCGCGCGGGGGTGCAAACCCTCAGTCCGTATGTGCTGGTGGGCTTGATTTTGTGGGTGTGCGTGCTCAAGAGCGGCGTGCATGCGACGTTGGCGGGTGTGGCGCTGGCCTTCACCATTCCGCTGCGCACCCGCGATGGCGTGCCCTCCCCGGCTCGGGCGCTGGAGCATGGGTTGCATCCGTGGGTGGTGTTTGGCGTGCTGCCGCTGTTCGCCTTCGCCAATGCCGGCGTGCCGCTAGCGGGCGTGGGGCTTGATAGTTTTCTGCACCCGGTGCCGTTGGGCATCGCCAGCGGCTTGTTGCTGGGCAAAACCGTGGGCGTGTTTGGCCTGGCGTGGCTGGCGATTGCCGTGGGCATCGCCAAATTGCCGGAGGGCGCGAATTGGGGTCAGGTGCTCGGCGTGGCGGTGCTATGCGGCATCGGTTTCACCATGAGCCTATTTGTCGGTTCGCTGGCGTTCGAGCCGGGCGAAAGTGCGCTGGCGGGCATGGACCGCATCGGCATTTTGACCGGGTCGTTTTTCGCAGCAGTGATTGGTTATGGCGTGATGGTGAAAGCGAGCAAGCGCTGAAATGGCGTTGCGGCTATCGAGGCTAAAGCCTCTCCCACAACAGCACCTGACCTCTGTAGGAGCGGCTCCAGCCGCGAGCTTTTGCCGCTCCCGCAACAGCATCTGACCTCTGTAGGAGCGGCTTCAGCCGCGAGCTTTTGCCCTTACGGATGCAGTCGATTCAAGCCCGGCGGCAGGCCGGTGGCGTCAACCGGCAACCACGGGCCGTTGGCGTAGGTGGCCCAGGTCCAACCGTCGTTCCAGCGGTAGTAGGTGCGTTGGCGGTAGTAAAGGCCCGGCACTTTATCGAGCACATACACGCCCAACTGCGTATCCCAGTAGCTGCTTACGCCGGGTGGCGGGGCGAAGTGCGGGTGGGCTTTAAGACGGGTGCTGGCCGGTGCCTGGGTCGGCAACGGTGCGCTTTTGGGTTGCTGCGTGGTTTTGCCCGGCGGGGTTTGCGGCAGGTTGCCGGGCGGCACGGGAATCGGTTCGCTGCTGGGTTGTTGCACGGCCGGCGTGGTGCAACCGGCCAAAGCCAAAATCATCAGCGCTGCTGCGCCCCGTGCCCATGTGCTCATTGTGCTTGTCCGTCCGCGGAGTCGATGGTCAGCTGCTGCTGATCCTTGCTGCTACTGGCCAAGGGCTGGCTGCGGCCGATCCACTCGCCTGCCTTGGCATTGCCTGCCCGCGAAATGCGAGCTTGCAGTATGACCTGAGGGAAGTTGGAGAGTTTCAGCTGCGGCATCATCGCATCGCTGTCGGCGAGGCTGACCTCGGCGGGCAGGTCGGCGACGGTTAGGCGTTTTACCGCCAACGGCATCGGCGGCCCCGAAGCGGCGCGGGCAAACACAAATACGCTGTCGCCCGGGTGCACCTTGTCTTTGAGTGCGGCGGCAAGTTCGACGCGCACCTTCAGCACCGTGCCACTCTCGGCAGCCGTCGGCGGCTGTTGCGCTTGCTGCTGATCAGCGGGCAATTGTTCGCGGGCGCGGGCGATGCCGCCTTCGATGGCGGCGCGCGACGGATCTTCGGGCGGCAGCAAGGCGACCAGCCGGCCCCAGAAGGTCACGGCATCCTGGAAGCGTTTGTCTTCGAACGCGGCAATCCCCAGCAAGCCAAGGCTGGTGACTTCTTGCGGATTGGTTTTCAGCGCCTCGTCGGTCAAGCCCTGCAACTCGGCCGACCACTGTTTGTTGTTGGCGAAGTATTTGGCTTGGGCCAGTTGCCCGAGCAACTCAGGCTGGCGACCGGCCAGGCTGATGGCCTTGTCGAACGCGCCGACGGCATCGCCTGGGCGCTCTTGGCTCATGTAGGCACGGCCGAGGTAGTACCAGGCTTCGGCAGATTCGGGCTGCGCTTTCACCGCTTGTTCAAGGCGCGCCGTCATTTCTTCGATGGTGCGCGGCGCTTGGGTGGCGTCTTGTGCGAGCTGCACTTTGTCCAGCGAGCCCCAATGCCAATACATGCCGACGGCCAGCACCGGCACCAGCACGGCGGCCAGCAGCGGCACCCATTTGCCCAACTTCGAGGCCCGCGCCTGGTCGGCGCCTTCGGTGTCGGCCAGCAGCTCGCGGGCGGCTTCGGCTTTGGCGGCTTGCAGTTGCTCGTCGCCGAGCGTGCCCGCTTGTTGCTGGGCTTGCAGTTCAGCGACGCGTTCCTGATACAGCGCCACGTTCAGGGCGGTGCGGTCTTCTTCGCGCTGGGCGCGGCGACCGCGCAAAACGGGGATTAGCAAAAACGCCAAGGCCACCAGCAACAGCAGGCCGGCAGAGAGCCAGAATTCAATCATTGGGAAGTTTTGTCCGCAGCCACAGAAGAAGAGTTGTCGGCTTTGAGCAGCGCATCAAGGCGCGCTTGTTCATCGCCCGACAGGGTGAGGTCAGCGCCAGCAACCGGCTTACGACGGCGCACGCCCATCACCACCATCACCAGCAAACCGGTGCCCAACAAGGCAGCCGGGCCGAACCAGAGCAGCCAGGTGCGCGCAGTGACGGCCGGTTTGTAGCGCACGAATTCGCCGTAGCGATCGACCATAAAGTCGACGATTTGCTCGTTGCTTTTGCCCTCGCCGAGCATGCGGAAAATCTCTTTGCGCAGGTCGGCGGCAATCGGTGCGTTGGAGTCGGCGATGTCCTGGTTTTGGCACTTGGGGCAGCGCAGTTCCAGGGTCAGCTGGCGAAAGCGTTCACGCTCGGCCTCGTTGGCGAACTCGTAGGTGTCGATGGCAGCCTGAGTCACGCCGACCAAGCTCAAGCCCAGCGCCATTGCGGCAAGCCAACGCTTCATTGCGCGGCCTCGTCGACCAGTTCCTGGTATTTGCTGGCCAGTTGTTCGCGCCAAACCACCTCATCGATCACGCCGACAAACTTGTGGCGGATGATGCCTTTGCTGTCGATCAGAAAGGTTTCCGGCGCGCCGTACACGCCCAGATTCAGCCCCAGGCTGCCTTCGGCGTCATTGATGTTCAGCTGGTACGGGTTGTGGAATTCCTTGAGCCATTTCAGCGCGGCGGCGTTTTCGTCTTTGTAATTGACGCCGTACACACGCACGCCCTGCTGGGCCAGTTTATTCAGCACCGGGTGTTCGACTCGGCAGGAAATGCACCACGTCGCCCACACGTTCAACAGTGCAGGTTTGCCCAGCAGGTCGGCGCGAGTCAGGGTCTTCTGCCCGTCCACGGCCGGCAACGAAAACTCCGGCACCGGCTTGCCGATCAGGGCCGACGGCAATTCCGACGGATCGAGAAACAGGCCGCGGTACAGAAACACCGCGCCCACCAGAAATACCGCCAACGGCAACAGCAACAACGCGCGCTTCATGCCTACGCTCCTTCCAGGCCCAAGGCTTCACGCACTCGGGTTTTGACTTTGACGCGGTAACGCCGGTCCATCGCCGCCAGCAGGCCACCGAAGCCGGTGAGCAAGCCGCCGAACCAGATCCAGCGCACAAAGGGTTTGACGTGAATGCGTACGGCCCAGGCGCCGTTGTCCAGCGGCTCGCCGAGGGCAATGTAGATGTCGCGAGTAAACCCGGCGTCGATGCCGGCTTCGGTCATCACCGACTGCTGCACGGTGTACAGACGTTTTTCCGGGTGCAGTACGGCGACTTCCTTGCCGTCTTCAATGACGCGCACGGTGCCACGGTCGGAGGTGAAGTTCGGGCCCTCGAAGTGCTCGGCACCGTCGAACACGAAGTGATAGCCGCCCAAGTCAGTCGACTCGCCGCGCTCCATGCGCATGTCGCGTTGCGCGCTGTTCTGGCTCGAGAGCACCACGCCCAGGGCGCATACGGCGATGCCAAGGTGGGCGAGTTGCATGCCCCAGTAGCTGCGGGTCATTTTGCCCAGGCCTTTGAGCAGGCCGGTGTGGCGGGTTTTATCCAGCAAGTCGCGCGCGCCGGCCAGCAGCACCCAGGCCGCCAGCAGGCACACGGCGAGCACCGCCCAGTTGAAGTCGCCGAGCACCATGGAGGCCACGCCGCCGAGCACCACGCTGGCGATCAGCACCGGGCTGAGCATGCCGAGCAGCCATTTCACTGGGGTGTCTTTCCAGCGCACGATCACGCCCACGGCCATCACGATCATCAGCAGGCTCATCAACGGCACGAACAGCGCGTTGAAATACGGCGGGCCGACAGACAGCTTGGCGCCAGTCAGCGCGTCGAGCACCAGCGGGTACAAGGTGCCGAGCAGAATCATCGACGCGGCCACCACCAGCACCAGGTTATTGCCGAGCAGCAGCATTTCCCGCGACCACGGCGCAAAGCCGACCTGGCTTTTCACCACCGGTGCGCGCAGGGCGAACAGGGTGAGTGAACCGCCGACCACCACCAGCAGGAACGCCAGAATAAACACGCCGCGCTCGGGGTCCGAGGCGAAGGCGTGAACCGAAGTCAGCACGCCGGAACGAACCAGGAAGGTGCCCAGCAAGCTCAGGGAAAAGGCGGCAATGGCCAGCAGCACGGTCCAGCTTTTGAACACGCCGCGTTTTTCCGTGACTGCCAGGGAGTGGATGAGCGCCGTGCCCACCAGCCAGGGCATAAACGAGGCGTTTTCTACCGGGTCCCAGAACCACCAGCCGCCCCAGCCCAACTCGTAATACGCCCACCACGAACCGAGGGTGATGCCGATGCCCAGAAACGCCCAGGCGACGATGGTCCACGGCCGCGACCAGCGTGCCCAGGCGGCGTCCAGACGCCCGCCAAGCAAGGCGGCGATGGCAAAGGAGAAGGCGACGGAAAAACCGACGTAGCCCATGTACAGCATCGGCGGGTGCACGATTAGGCCGATGTCTTGCAGCAGCGGGTTGAGGTCACGGCCGTCTACCGGACTCTGTGGCAGCAGGCGCTCGAACGGGTTGGAGGTGATTATGAGGAACAGCAGGAAACCGATGCTGATCATGCCCATCACGCCCAGCACGCGGGCCAGCATCACTTGCGGCAACTGGCGGGAGAACACCGACACGGCGAAGGTCCAGCCGCCGAGAATCAACGCCCAGAGCAGCAGCGAGCCTTCATGCGCGCCCCACACGGCGCTGAACTTGTAGTACCAGGGCAGCGCGCTGTTGGAGTTGTTGGCGACGTAGGCGACGGAGAAGTCGTCGGTCATAAACGCCCAGGTCAGGCAGGCAAAGGCCAGCACCAGAAAACTGAACTGGCCCCAGGCGGCCGGCTGGGCCAGGCCCATCCACTGCCGATCCCCGCGCCAGGCGCCGATCATGGGCAAGGTGGCCTGCACCAGCGCCATGCACAGGGCGAGGATCATCGCCAGGTGACCAATTTCGGGAACGATCAGGGCGGCCATCATGGTTGTTTATCTCCACTTGCCGGGGCATAGGCGGCGCCGTCTTGGGGAGCCGATTGGCCGCTGTCTTTCAGCGCTTTGGTGACTTCGGGCGGCATGTATTTTTCGTCGTGCTTGGCCAGCACTTCGTCGGCGATCAGCACGCCGTCGGCGTTGAGTTTGCCGAGGGCGACGATGCCCTGCCCTTCGCGGAACAGGTCGGGAAGAATGCCGCGATAACGAATGGTCACGCTTTTGGCAAAGTCGGTGACTACGAATTGCACGTCCAGCGAATCGCCGCTGCGCACCAGCGAGCCTTTTTCCACCATGCCGCCGGCGCGAATACGGGTGTCATGCGGCACCTCGCCGTTGGCGATTTGCGTGGGCGTGTAGAACAGGTTGATGTTCTGCTGCAGGGCGCTCAACGCCAGGCCAACGGCAATGCCGACGCCCGCGACGATGGCGAGGATGATCAACAGGCGCTTTTTACGCAGCGGATTCACTTCTGACTCTCCCGGCGCAAACGGCGCGCCTCTTCTTGCAGATAACGACGGCGCGCCAGAACCGGCAGCGCGACGTTGAGCGCCAACACCGCCAGGCTGATGCCATAGGCGGTCCAGACATAAACACCATGGTGGCCCATGGCGAGAAACTCACTGAACGAGGCAAAGCTCATCGCACGCCTCCTTTTTCAATCTGTTGCGCCACTTCGGCTTTCACCCAACTGCTGCGGGCTTCGCGCTTGAGCACTTCCAGGCGCATGCGCATCAGCATCACGGCGCCGAAGAAGCAGTAGAAACCGAGCACCATCAGCAACAGCGGAATCCACATTTCCGACGGCATGGCCGGACGTTCGGTGATTTTGAACGTGGCGCCCTGGTGCAGGGTGTTCCACCACTCCACCGAGTATTTGATGATCGGAATATTCACCACGCCCACCAGCGCCAGCACGGCGCACGCCTTGGCGGCGCTGTCGCGGTTACTGATGGCGTTGCCCAGGGCGATGATGCCGAAATAGAGGAACAGCAGAATCAACATGGAGGTGAGGCGCGCGTCCCACACCCACCACGAGCCCCAGGTCGGCTTGCCCCAGATGGCGCCGGTGAGCAGCGCGATGGCGGTCATCCAGGCGCCAATGGGCGCGGCGGATTGCAGGGCGACGTCGGCGATTTTCATCTTCCATACCAGCCCGACCAGACCGGCAATCGCCAGCAGCACGTAGCACGACTGCGCCAACATGGCGGCCGGCACATGGATATAGATGATGCGAAAGCTGTTGCCCTGCTGGTAATCCGGCGGCGCGAACGCCAGGCCCCAGACCAGACCGGTGGCAATGAGCAGAACGGCCGCCACGCTCAACCAGGGCAGCCAGCGGCCGCTGATCTGGTAGAACCATTTGGGCGAGCCCCATTTGTGAAACCAAGTCCAATTCATCAGGGTAACCACGTCATTTTTATTCGCCGACGCTAATGGCCAGGCCTGCGGCGGTCGCAAAAGGTGTCAGGGTAACGGCCAAGGCAGCAAGGCTGGCCATCCACAGCAAGTAACCGATCACTGGTAAGCCCTGCAACGCGGCTTGCAGCGCCCCGCTGCCGAGAATCAGCACGGGGATATAAAGCGGAAGAATCAGCAGCGCCAGTAACAGCCCGCCGCGCTTGAGGCCGACGGTAAGCGCCGCACCCACCGCGCCCAACAGGCTGAGCACCGGCGTTCCCAATAATAAAGTGGCCAACAGCACGGGAATGCAGTGCCCCGGCAAGCCCAGCATCAGCGCCAACAAGGGCGCCAGCAGCACCAGCGCCAGGCCGGAAAACAGCCAGTGTGCCAGCACCTTGGCCAATACCAGAAGAGCCAACGGGTGCGGCGAAAGGACCCACTGTTCCAGGGAACCGTCTTCAAAATCGCTGCGAAAAAGCCCGTCCAGCGAGAGCAAAACCGCCAACAGCGCCGCCACCCAGATCAAGCCGGGTGACAGGGTTTGTAGCAGTTGGCTTTCCGGGCCAACGGCCAGCGGGAACAAGGCGATGACGATGGCGAAGAACACTAACGGGTTGGCCAGCTCAGCCGGACGGCGGAACAGCAAGCGCGCCTCGCGGGCGACCAACAAGGTGAAGACGTTGCTCATGGGCGGGGCTGCCCCAGGTCCAATTCGCGGTAACCGCTCGGCCGCTGCGCCAGGGTGTGGTGCGTGGTCAGCAGCACCATGCCGCCGTGTTCGCAGTGCTCGGCCAAGTGCGCTTCGAGTTGGGTGACGCCGGTTTTGTCCAGCGCGGTAAACGGTTCGTCGAGAATCCACAACGGTGGTGGGTTGAGATACAGGCGCGCCAGGGCGACGCGGCGCTGCTGGCCGGCAGACAGGGTGTGGCAGGGAACGTCTTCAAAACCGCGCAAACCCACCTGTTCCAGCGCCTGCCAAATGGCATCGCGCGTGGCCGGCTGATGCAGGGCGCAGAGCCAGGTGAGGTTTTCTTCAGCGGTGAGCAAACCCTTGATGCCTGCCGCGTGGCCAAGCCATAACAGGTTGCGGGCCAGCTCGTTGCGTTGCGTGGTCAGCGGCTGGCCATTGAGCAACACTTCGCCAGCGGTCGGTTGCATCAGCCCGGCGAGCAAGCGCAGCAGGCTGGTTTTGCCGCTGCCATTGGGGCCGCTGATTTGCAGCATGTCGCCCGCCGCCAACCGCAGCTCCAACTGTTCGAAAAGCATGCGCCAGTCCCGCTCACAGGCGAGTGCTACAGCTTCGAGAAAGGGGCTCTTCAAGGTTAGGCTGACCTGCGGGCTAAGGGGCCGGGGGAAAATTCCGGACGGGGTGGTTCTGGCGCTGCTTTTGCTATCAAGTCCAGGCAAGCTTGGCCGCTATACTCAGGCAAGCCACTTGCACGGCCGACCCGGACGGGGCGGCATTATACATGTCACGCCCGCCCCTCGAAGCTGGCTTTTTCGACAGGTTGTAAACCGCCGATGAGCGAAATCAGTAGCACTCGCCCACTCTCCCCCGTTGCGCCGACCCCACGCCCGAACACCTCGGTGACCGATGCGGCGGTGAAACTCTTGCAGCCGCTGGGCAACCTGCTGGCCGTAGGCGATAGCACCACCGCCGAAGTGGTCAGCGTGAAAGACCTGGCGCAGAACTTCCAACAAGTGCTGCTCAGGCTGACCGTGAACGGCGGCCAGCAAGCCACCGTGCAGGCAACCACCAGCCAACCGCTGATCCAAGGCAGCACCGTGGCGGTGACGGCGCTTTCCGATACGCGTTTGTCCGTGCTGATGCAGGTGGCCGCTGGCGGCAATCCGCTCACCAGCCTAGATGGCGAGGCCATGCCGCCGGGCACGGTGATTCAAGGCAAGGTCGAGTCCAGCCAACCGTTTGTGCAGCCGCAAACGTTGCAGGTGCTGAATAAAGTGCTGGTCGCCCTGCTCAACACGCCGCTGGCCGGCAGTAAATTGTCGATTGAAACGCCGCTGAACTTGCCCGTCGGCAGCCTGTTGACCGCGCAGGTGCAGAGCAACCAATCGCTGACCTTTCTGCCACTCAGCGGCCGTCTCGATCAACTTGAGCTGGGCCAACAGTTGGGCAGTCAGCAAGCGCGTCAAGGCTCTCTGGAGAATCTGCTGAAATCGCTGCAAGGCCTGAGCGGCAAGGAAGGCCTGCCCGAAGGCATGCGCGGCGCCATCGACAAGCTGCTGGGCTCGCTGCCCGACGGCGCGCAGTTGAGCGATTCCAAAGGCCTGTCGCAAGCGCTGGAAAAGAGCGGCATGTTCCTCGAAGCCAAACTGCTCAGTGGCAACACCGCCGGGCTTTCGCAAGACATGAAAGCCAACCTGCTGCGCCTGATCGCACAAATTTTGCCGGCCCTGCCCAGCGGCGCGGCGATTAGCCCAAACAACATCGGCGCCAACCTCGGCCAAGCGCTACCGGTGTTCCTGCGCAACGCCCTCGGCGCGCTGGGGCAAACCGGCGTTAAGCAGCAAGGCCTGACATTCCCGCTGCCAAGCAAGCTGCAACAGGAAATGGAAAACGAAGGCGACCTGGAAGGCCTGTTGAAGCTCGCCGCCGCCGCCGTGGCCCGCTTGCAGACGCATCAACTGTCGAGCCTGGCGCAGAGCCAGCTGACGCCGGAAGGCAATCTGCTGACCACCTGGCAGATGGAAATTCCGATGCGCAACGGGCAAGACCTGGTGCCGCTGCAATTGAAAATGCAGCGTGAAGATGCGCAAGAAGAAGAGAAATCTGGCAAGGGCGGCAAGAAAGGTCAGCAGCAAGAGCCGGTGTGGCGCATCGAATTGGCTTTCGACATTCCGCCGCTGGGCCCGCTGCAAGTTCAGGCGCAACTGGCGCGCGGCAGCCTGACCAGCCAGCTGTGGGCAGAACGGGCCAGCACAGTGAACCTGATCGATAACGAACTGGGCACCCTGCGTGATCGCCTGACCGCTGCTGGCTTGAATGTCGGCGAATTGGCCTGCCAGCAAGGCGTGCCGCCCCAAGGCCCGCGCACCACCCTCGAACAACGCTGGATTGACGAAAAAGCATGAAACGTGAAGCCCCCCGCCAGGCCATTGCGCTCAACTACGACGGCAAGAGCGCACCGAGCCTCACCGCCAAGGGCGACGATGAATTGGCGGAAGCCATTTTGGCCGTGGCTCGGGAATATGAAGTGCCGATTTACGAAAACGCCGAACTGGTGCGTCTGCTGGCGCGCATGGAATTAGGTGATTCCATTCCCGAAGAGCTGTACCGCAGCGTGGCCGAGATCATCGCGTTTGCGTGGTACTTGAAAGGCAAGTGCCCGGAAGGGTTTACCCCGGATGAAGGTGGCGAGAAAGATGTCACGCCGCATACGCCGCAGCGGTTGCTGGATTAAGCGCCCTTTGTAGGAGCCAGGCGGCGTTAGCGCTTGGCTTGATGCAGCTTGCTCACCAACTCAGCCTCGGCGCGGCTGAGGCCGCAGGATTGAGTAAGGTCGTCGACACTGGCGCCCAGGCCGACTAGGCGGGCGGCCTGAGTGAAGGAGAGATTGCTAGGGTCGCGTTGTTCAATCTGGCTGAGTTTGTCCGGAATCGGCGCCAGGGTGCGGCGCAGTTCGTAGAGTTCTTCACCCATGCGGATGCTACCGGTCAGGTAGGTGTCCAACCGCTTTTTCAGTTCTTTAATCGCTTGGTCGCGCAGTGCGTCGCGCTGTGCCTGGTGTTCGAACTGACGAGCGAATTCTCGCTGTCGTCCCGCCAGCCAGATGCAGGTGCCGCCCAGCGAGACGCAAGCCAGGGCAAGCACCAACAGCGCGATGTCGAGCATGGGTTAGATGCTCTCCAGTTCGGACCACTCTTCTTCGGACATCATTTTGTCCAGCTCAACCAGAATCAGCAGTTCGCCGTTCTTGTTGCAGACGCCCTGGATGAACTTGGCCGACTCGTCGTTGCCGACGTTAGGCGCGGTTTCCACTTCAGACTGGCGCAGGTAAACCACTTCAGCAACGCTGTCGACCATGATGCCTACCACTTGCTTGTCGGCTTCGATGATCACGATACGGGTGTTGTCGGTAACCGAACCGGAGTCCAGGCCGAAGCGCTGGCGGGTGTCGATCACGGTCACCACGTTGCCGCGCAGGTTGATGATGCCCAGCACGTAGCTAGGGGCACCCGGCACCGGGGCGATTTCGGTGTAGCGCAGCACTTCCTGCACCTGCATCACGTTGATGCCGTAGGTTTCGTTATCCAGACGAAACGTCACCCATTGCAGAATGGGATCTTCGGAACCTTGCGCGGACGTTTTCTTCATATCCCTAGCCTCATCAATGCCACTGTCGTGGCGTACGGGTGTAACCCGCCGTTTACTTTAGCGCCCCGGCTGGCGGGGCTGTTCAATCCGTTACTGCACGCGACCATCGCTGCCTAGGCGCTTGGCGGCGCCGCTGGCGATCAACTCGGCCAGAACGGCCACATCCACCAACGCACACATATGTTCGATTACGGTGCCCGCCAGCCAAGGCCGCTGGCTGCGCTGACTGCGCCACTTGACCTCTTTGGGGTCCAGGCGGATCGAGCGACTGACCTGATGCACCGCCAGGCCCCATTCGTAGCCTTGCACGGAAATCACATACTGCAAGCCCTGGCGGAAATCATCGCGGTAGCGGTCGGGCATTACCCAGCGCGCGGTGTCGAGTACCCGAAGGTTGCCAGCCTGGCACGGGAGGATACCGAGGAACCAGTCCGGCTGGCCAAATAGTGGCGTCAGCTCCTGGCCCACCAGCGGGTAAATCGAGCCCAAACACACTAACGGCACGGCCAGCGTCAGGCCGGCGACGTCGAACAGCAGGCACTCGAACGGCTCCTCGCCCCAGCTCGGCTGGCCTTCGAGCTGCAACGGTGGCGGCGTGGGCGTCATGTCGGTGTGGATTTGCTGCTCGACTATCGACTCGGCCACGGGCGGCGCAAGCACCACAGGTTTTTCGACGACGGGTTTTGCTTCAATCGGTTTTTCCGCGACTGGCTCAGCCTGCTCGACCAGCAAGGTTGGCATCAGCAGCGGCTTGGGCATTTCCAGGGTAGGCAGGACCAGCGTCGGCCGCTCCAGCACGACCGCAGCAGGTCGGGCAGCCACAGGCGGCGCTTGCAGACGCGCGTCGCGCACCTGTTCTTCCAGCACCGCGGCTTCGAATTCATCAAGGGAAACGGCGTCGGACTCAACCGCCACCGGCGTCGGCTTGCTCACAGGCGCTGGCTGCACGGCACGCACGGGAGCCGCCACCGGCGCCGGTGTTGGTGCAACGACCGCAAGGCTCACCGGCTCAGCAGGAAGCGCGTCGGCCAGTTCGGCAGCCGCTTCCTGCAGCAAGCCGTCCAGATATGACTGCAAGGCCAGCTGCGGGCGATTAGCGGTGGCGGTAGGACGACTCATAGAACAAACCTGGTGAAATGGACTGACTCATATATCGGCAGCATCTGCCGCAGACTTGAGCCAGCCCTGATAGCAAAAATCGCCATGCTATGCGACCTGCGCAGACAGTTCGTGGCTGAGCAAATG
This sequence comes from Pseudomonas sp. AC229, assembly GCF_979254655.1. Lineage (NCBI taxonomy): Bacteria > Pseudomonadati > Pseudomonadota > Gammaproteobacteria > Pseudomonadales > Pseudomonadaceae > Pseudomonas > Pseudomonas sp. AC229. Next base: position 220,513 of record NZ_CEEDHK010000003.1, on the reverse strand, counting down.
CTTGAGCAGCGCGCGATACGCCAGTACACCCCGGCTCTTGTCATCAAACTGAGACGGCGTCTGCCCTGCCCGACTGGCGTCGCGCAAACGGGTATCCACCGGAATGTAGGCGGGCCACAGGTGATCGGGATAGGCGTTGCGCAAGGTGCGCAAGGTGCTCAACGAGGCCTGGGTACGGCGGTCGAACAGGGTCGGCACGATGGTGTACGGCAGCGCTTGTTTGCGCGAACGGTTGATCATCGCCAGCGTACTGACCATACGCTCCAAACCCTTCACGGCGAGAAACTCGGTCTGCACCGGAATGGCCAACTGCTGGCTGGCGGCCAAGGCGTTCACCATCAACACGCCAAGCAAGGGCGGGCTGTCGATGATGGCGTGGTCGAAGTCATCCCACAGCTGCGCCAGGCTTTTGGCGATCACCAGGCCCAGGCCGCTCTGCCCTGGCGACTGCCGCTCAAGGGTGGCGAGCGCCGTGCTGGAGGGCATTAGCGAAATAAGCGGATGGCTGGTGGGCAGCAGCAATTGCCCCGGCAACCCTTGCGGCACGCTGCCTTGGTGCTGGAACAAATCGAATGCGCTGTGCTCCAGCGAATCGGGGTCATGCCCGAAATAGCTCGTCATGGAGCCATGGGGATCCAAGTCGACCACAACCACGCGCTTGCCCGCATCGGCCAACAGCCCTGCTAGTGCGATGCTTGTGGTGGTCTTGCCGACCCCACCTTTTTGATTGGCTACTGCCCAGACTCTCATGTTCGTTATCCTCCCGGCGCACCAAGGGCTTACCGAGAACAAGCGCCAACCTAAGGGGCCGGCGACGGGGAATTGACAGCACCGCCCGAAGGCGGCTGCACCGCAGGCGGTTGTGCAGGTTGTGTGCCAGCCCGCTCTAACGCGGCGTCGGGCTGTGCATGGCCACTGCCTACACCACTCACACTGCGCCGCACATCCAAGTTGCGTGACACCACCAGAACCACCCGGCGATTGCGCGCTCTTCCCTCTGCCGTCGCGTTATCCGCGATTGGCTGAAACTCTCCATAACCGACCGCTGCCAGGCGCCCGGCGTTCACGCCATCCATGGCCATCATTCTTACAATGCTAGCTGCCCGCGCCGTAGACAACTCCCAGTTCGTAGGAAATTGCGCGGTCTTGATCGGAAGGTTATCTGTGAACCCTTCCACATGAATCGGATTCTCGTAAGGCGCCAGAATTTTGGCAACTTTTTCGATGATGGTGAAGGCGGTGTCGTTGGGAATCGCGTCGCCGCTGGGAAACAGCAGGCTCGAGTTCAGCTCGATTTCAATCCACAACTCGTTGCCTCGCACCTTCAATTCATCGCTTTTGATCAGGTCGCCAAATGCCGTTTTTACCGCGTCGCTGATTTCTTGCAGGGCCTTGCTCGGGTCTTCGCCGTGGGCTTCGTCCTGGTCCTGCATCTTTTCCGGCTCGGTGGTCAGCGGCCGCTCTTCGCCCACCGGAATCGGTTTGACGGCGCGATCAGGCTGATTGAAGACGCCCACCAGCGTGTCGGAAAGAATTTTGTACTTGCCTTCGTTGATTGACGAAATTGAATACATCACCACGAAAAAGGCGAACAGCAGCGTAATGAAGTCGGCGTAGGACACCAGCCAACGTTCATGATTTTCGTGTTCTTCCTGATGCCGCCGACGCGCCATAGTGAGCCCGACCTTTAGTCCATGAAGCCTTGCAGCTTGAGCTCGATGGAGCGCGGATTCTCACCCTCGGCAATCGAGAGAATGCCTTCCAGGAGCATTTCCCGGTAGCGCGATTGGCGCAAGGCGATGGCTTTGAGCTTGTTGCCCACGGGTAAAAAAAACAGGTTGGCCAACGCCACGCCGTAGATGGTGGCGACAAACGCCACGGCGATGCCGCTGCCCAGCATGCTCGGGTCGGCCAGGTTGCCCATCACATGGATCAGGCCCATGACCGCGCCGATGATGCCGATGGTGGGCGAGTAGCCGCCCATGCTGTCGAACACCTTGGCAGCCTGAATATCGCGGCCTTCCTGGGTGTAGAGATCGACTTCGAGAATGCTGCGAATGGCTTCGGGCTCGGCGCCGTCCACCAGCAATTGCAAGCCTTTGCGGGCGTACGGGTCAGCCTCGACGTCAGCGACCGCTTCCAGACCGAGCAAGCCTTCCTTTCGCGCCGTCATGCTCCAACCCACCACGCGGTTGATGCCGCCGGCCAGGTCGATGCGCGGCGGGAAAATAATCCAGCGCACCACGGCCAGCGAACGCTTGAACACTGACATCGGCGTTTGCAGAAACGCCGCGCCCAACGTGCCGCCCACCACGATCAGAAAAGCCGGGCCATTGACCAGTGCGCCGACGTGGCCGCCTTCCAGGTAGTTGCCCCCCAGAATGGCAACGAACGCCAAAATCACCCCGATAAGGCTAAGTACATCCATCAGACACAGGCCTCCACCAGGTGTCGACCGATGTCATCAAGGCTGTAAACCGCATCTGCGAGGTTGGCTTTTACGATGGCCATGGGCATGCCGTAAATCACGCAACTGGCTTCGTCTTGTGCCCACACCTGGCTGCCGCCCTGCTTGAGCAGGCGTGCGCCTTCGCGACCGTCGGCGCCCATGCCGGTAAGCACCACGGCGAGCACTTTGTCGCCATAGGCTTTGGAGGCGGAGCCGAACGTGATGTCGACGCAGGGGCGATAGTTAAGGCGCTCGTCGCCCGGCAGAATTTTTACCGTGCCACGGCCGTCGACCATCATTTGTTTGCCACCAGGCGCCAGCAAGGCCAGGCCGGGGCGCAATTGGTCGCCGTCTTCGGCTTCTTTCACGCTGATTTTGCACAGCTTGTCCAAGCGCTCGGCAAACGCCTTGGTGAAGGCGGCCGGCATGTGCTGAATCAACACGATGGGCGCGGGAAAGTTGGCCGGCAGCTGGGTCAGAACGCGTTGCAGCGCAACCGGGCCGCCGGTCGAGGTGCCGATGGCCAACAGTTTGTACGCCTTGCGCTTTGGCGCTGCGCTGGAGCCGGCAGCAGGCGCTGCAGCGGCCGGCCGTGGCGCAACGGGCGCAGGGCGCGCAGGTGTGCTGCTGGTGGCGGTGCTGGAAGAGCTGGCGGCAGGTGCATGACTGGGCGCAGGTGCCGGCGCGGCAGCAGGCATACCGCTGTAGCGGCGGTTACTGCGGGCGATGGTGTGGACCTTCTCGCACAGCAGTTGTTTGACCTTCTCGGGGTTACGCGAAATGTCTTCGAAGTTCTTCGGCAGGAAATCCACCGCACCGGCATCCAACGCATCGAGCGTGACGCGCGCGCCTTCGTGGGTGAGCGAGGAGAACATCAGCACCGGAGTGGGACAGCGTTGCATGATGTGACGCACGGCCGTAATGCCATCCATCATCGGCATTTCGTAGTCCATGGTGATCACGTCAGGCTTGAGGGCCAGGGCCTGATCGATCGCTTCGCGACCATTGGTGGCAGTGCCAACGACCTGGATATTCGAGTCGGCGGAGAGAATCTCCGAGACACGCCGGCGGAAAAAGCCGGAATCGTCCACCACCAGAACCTTAACTGCCATAACCGCTCCTTTGAACCCGCCCGAGGCCCGGTTGGGCCGTCGCGCTTGGTGCTGCGCAAGCAGGCGGAGCGCTTATTTACGTCCCGTAAATGCCACGCTCCATGCCTTATCTACGCTGAGTGACACACCGCATCAGATGCGGCGTGCGTAACGCTTGAGCATGCTCGGCACATCCAGAATCAGGGCAATGCGCCCGTCACCCGTAATGGTGGCCCCGGACATTCCCGGAGTGCCTTGGAGCATCTTGCCCAGCGGCTTGATCACGACTTCTTCCTGGCCCACCAACTGATCGACCACAAAGCCGATGCGCTGCGTGCCCACCGACAGAATCACCACATGGCCTTCGTGCTGCTCTTCGTGCTGGGCGCTGCTGATGAGCCAGCGCTTGAGGTAGAACAGCGGCAAGGCTTTATCGCGCACGATCACCACTTCCTGACCGTCGACGACGTTGGTGCGCGACAGGTCGAGGTGGAAGATTTCGTTCACGTTAACCAGCGGGAACGCAAACGCCTGGTTGCCGAGCATGACCATCAAGGTCGGCATGATCGCCAAGGTCAGCGGCACCTTGATGACGATCTTGGTGCCTTGGCCTTTGGCCGAGTAAATGTTGATGATGCCGTTGAGCTGGGAAATCTTGGTTTTCACCACGTCCATGCCCACGCCACGGCCGGACACGTCGGAAATCTCGGTTTTGGTCGAGAAGCCCGGGGCGAAAATCAGGTTGTAGCATTCGGCTTCACTGAGGCGGTCGGCGGCATCTTTGTCGAGCACGCCTTTCTCAACCGCTTTGGCGCGCAATACGTCAGGGTCCATGCCGTTGCCGTCGTCAGAAATCGACAGCAGGATGTGGTCGCCCTCTTGCTGCGCCGACAGCACGATTTTGCCGCCGCGGCTTTTGCCGGCGGCTTCGCGTTTTTCCGGCGACTCGATGCCGTGGTCGACCGAGTTGCGCACCAAGTGAACCAACGGGTCGGCCAGTGCCTCAACCAGGTTTTTGTCGAGGTCGGTTTCTTCACCGACCAGCTCTAGGTTGATTTCTTTCTTAAGGCTACGGGCCAGATCGCGAACCAGACGTGGGAAGCGCCCGAACACTTTCTTGATGGGCTGCATGCGGGTTTTCATCACCGCGGTTTGCAGATCCGCCGTGACCACGTCGAGGTTGGATACGGCCTTGGACATGTTCTCGTCGCCGCTGTTAAGCCCCAGGCGCACCAGACGGTTACGCACCAGCACCAACTCGCCGACCATGTTCATGATTTCGTCCAACCGCGCGGTGTCGACGCGCACGGTGGTTTCCGCTTCGGCAGCCGGGCCGGCTTTATCAGCGGCGGCAGCAGCAGCGGGCGCAGGGGCCGGCGCAGCGGCAGGTTTAGCCGGGGCGGCAGGTTTGGGCGGCTCGGCTTTCGCGGCAGGCTTGGGCGCAGGTGCAGCGGCTTTCGCCGGCGCGGCGGCGGCCGGCACTGGCGCCTGGGCAGCGGGTTCTACGAATTTGCCTTGGCCGTGCAGTTGATCCAGCAAGGCTTCGAATTCGTCGTCGGTAATGTTGTCACCCGCGCCACTCGCCGCCGGCGTTGCCGCTGCTACTGGCGCGGCGGGTGCTTGCGGTTCAGCGGCGGGTTCTACAAATTTGCCTTTGCCATGCAACTGGTCCAGCAGCGCTTCAAATTCGTCATCGGTAATTTCATCGCCACCACCGGCAGCAGCCGGGGCTGCACTGGCAGGCGGTGCGCTAACCGGGGCAGCGGGCGCGGCCGGGGCAGCAGCGAACTGGCCCTTGCCGTGCAACTGGTCGAGCAGCGATTCGAATTCGTCGTCGGTAATTTCATCACCGCTGGCGGCTGCGACCGGCGCTTTGGGCTCGTCGTGCAGGGCATCGAGCAACTGCTCGAATTCGCTGTCGGTGATATCGCCGGAGGCCTCTGCCGCAGCAGGCGCTTCTGCCACTTCAGGTTCGGGTTCAGCGTCTGGCTCGGCGGTCGCACCGGCCAATTCTGCGGCGCTTTGCGGCTCGGCCAAACGCGCCAGCGCCGCCAAAAGTTCCGGCGTGGCCGGTGTCGGCGTGGTGCGTTCGCGCACTTCAGAAAACATGCCGTTGACGGCATCAAGAGCTTCGAGAACGACGTCCATCAATTCCGAGTCAACGCGCCGCTCACCCTTGCGCAGGATGTCGAACACGTTTTCGGCAATGTGGCAGCACTCCACCAGCTCATTGAGCTGGAGGAAGCCGGCGCCACCTTTGACGGTGTGGAATCCGCGGAAAATCGCATTGAGCAGATTGGAATCATCCGGACGGCTTTCCAGCTCGACCAATTGTTCCGATAACTGCTCAAGAATTTCGCCGGCCTCTACCAGGAAGTCCTGGAGGATTTCTTCATCGGCGCCGAAGCTCATCTGTGTGCTCCCTAGAATCCCAAGCTTGATAGCAGATCGTCCACGTCGTCCTGATTGGAAGCGACGTCTTCACGCTTATCGGCATGAATCTGCGGACCTTCACCATGAGAAGGCTCTTTTTGTTGTTCTTGCTCGGCGCGCAGCACGGCATGGTCGTGCTCGATACCTGCGAAACGGTCCACTTGGCTGGCCATAAGCACCAGTTTCAGCAGGTTGCTTTCCACTTCGGTAACCAGTTGCGTCACGCGCTTGATCACCTGACCGGTGAGGTCCTGGTAATCCTGGGCGAGCAGAATGTCGTTGAGATGCCCCGACAATTTGCTGCTGTCACGTTCGCTTCGGGCGAGAAACAGTTCGATGCGCTTGGCCAATTCGCGGAAGGCTTCGGCACCCAACTCGCGGCGCATAAAGCGACCCCAGTCGGCGCCCAGCGCAGTGGCTTCATCGTTGAGGTCGTTAACCAGCGGCGCACTCTGCTCCACCAGATCCATGGTGCGATTGGCCGCTTTCTCGGTCATCGTCACGACATAGTTCAGGCGTTCGGTGGCGTCGGTGATTTGCGACACTTCCTTGGCGTGTGGCACGCGTGGGTCAAGTTGGAAGTTGACGATGGCGTTGTGCAGCTCACGCGTCAGTTTTCCCACTTCGTGGTAAAGACCACGGTCGCGCACTTTGTTGAGCTCATGGATGAGCTGCACCGCTTCGCCAAAATTACCTTTTTCAAGGCTCTCAACGAGCTCGCGGGCATTGGATTTTAGGGACGACTCAAGGTCGCCCATGGGTAGATCGTCGTGCGCCATATTGCCCCCACGGCCGGGATCAGCCGTTAACACGCTCGAAGATTTTTTCGATCTTCTCTTTCAGCACTTGAGCTGTGAACGGCTTCACTACGTAGCCATTCACCCCGGCCTGCGCCGCTTCGATAATCTGATCGCGCTTGGCTTCGGCAGTCACCATCAGCACCGGCAGGTGCTTGAGACGGTCATCGGCGCGAACCGCACGCAACAGGTCGATACCGGTCATTCCCGGCATGTTCCAGTCAGTGACGAGAAAGTCGAAGCTGCCGCTTTGCAGCATGGGTAAAGCGGTGGTTCCGTCATCAGCCTCAGCGGTGTTGGTGAATCCCAAGTCACGCAAGAGGTTCTTGATGATCCGTCGCATCGTTGAGAAGTCGTCAACGATGAGGATTTTCATGTTTTTGTCCAAGTCGACCTCCGTACAGTCCTAAACGCACCCAGCACCTGGATGCGCGTTGAATCGAGAAACTGGCAGTGCCGCTCAGCTAGCGCGCCACTCGCTCAAGCGTGCACGCAAACGAGCGGCACACTGGCTATGCAACTGGCTGACCCGCGATTCGCTGACCCCCAGCACTTCGCCAATTTCCTTGAGATTCAGTTCTTCGTCGTAATACAGCGACAACACCAACTGTTCACGTTCAGGCAGTCCAGAGATGGCCGCCGCCAATGCCGATTGGAAGCGTTCATCTTCCAGATCGCGCGAAGGCTCGAAGTGGGTAATGCCAGCGTCTTCACGCAGACCTGTGTGCTCGCCGTCCTGAAGAAGGTCGTCGAAACTGAACAAGCGGCTGCCCAAAGTGTCGCCAAGAATGCCGTAGTAATCCTCGAGACTCAATTGGAGTTCGGCCGCAACTTCTTGATCTTTAGCGTCTCTACCCGTTCGGGCTTCAATTTTTCGGATTGCGTCACTGACCATGCGACTGTTGCGGTGCACCGAACGCGGTGCCCAATCGCCCTTGCGCACTTCATCCAGCATAGATCCACGTATGCGAATGCCGGCGAAAGTTTCAAAACTGGCGCCTTTGCTGGAGTCGTATTTCTTTGACGCTTCAAGCAGACCGATCATGCCGGCCTGGATCAGATCTTCCACCTGCACACTTGCCGGCAGACGTGCCAGCAAGTGGTACGCGATGCGTTTGACCAGAGGCGCGTAACGCTCGATCAACTGGTGCTGGGAGTCCTGCGCCTGTGCCTTGCTATACATACGGAGCCCATTGCCTGATGTCATACGGCCGTATCAGCAAGCGGTTGCTGGACCAGACGCTCCACGAAGAACTCCAGGTGCCCGCGCGGATTGGCTGGTAACGGCCAGGTGTCGACCTTCTGCGCGATGGCCTTGAATGCCAGCGCGCACTTGGAGCGAGGGAAGGCCTCATAAACTGCGCGTTGCTTCTGTACCGCCTTGCGTACCGACTCGTCGTAAGGCACAGCGCCGACGTATTGCAAGGCGACGTCGAGGAAACGATCAGTCACTTTGGTCAGCTTAGCAAAGAGGTTGCGACCTTCCTGTGGGCTGTGCGCCATATTGGCCAGCACGCGGAAACGGCTCATGCCGTGGTCGCGGTTCAGCAGTTTGATCAGGGCGTAGGCGTCGGTGATCGAGGTGGGCTCATCGCACACCACCACAACCACTTCCTGGGCCGCGCGCACAAAGCTCACCACCGCATCGCCGATACCGGCGGCGGTGTCGATCACCAATACATCGAGGTTGTCACTGATGTCGCTGAACGCCTGAATCAGGCCAGCGTGTTGCATGGGCGTGAGCTGCACCATGCTTTGCGTGCCGGAGGCTGCCGGCACGATGCGGATGCCGCCCGGCCCTTGCAGCAGCACGTCGCGCAGTTCGCATTCGCCACTGATGACGTCGGCCAGGGTGCGCTTGGCCGACAGGCCCAACAGCACGTCGACGTTGGCCAAGCCGAGGTCGGCGTCCATTAGCATCACACGCCGACCGAGGTCAGCCAGGGCCAGGGAAAGATTGACCGATACATTGGTCTTGCCGACGCCACCCTTGCCGCCAGTCACCGCGATCACCTGTACGGGATGCATACCCATGTTATCTACACACCTTGTCTAGCTCGACTGAGGCCACTTGGCTGATTACGTTCAGGCCCGGCACCGGGCCCACCTGAACGACTAAATTTCGTTACTGCTTTGCTCTACAGCGAATCAGCCTGCGCGACGCGCCGGGTTCTGGTACAGCCCGGCGAACATGTCGGCCATGGCGTCTTCACTGGGCTCCTGAGGCGCCTGCAAACTCACGGCGCGACTCACCAACTGATGACTGCGTGGAACGTGCAGATCATCTGGAATGCGCGGACCGTCTGCCAGATAGGCTACCGGTAGATGCTGGCTTATAGCCAGACTTAAAACCTCGCCCAAACTGGTCGCTTCATCGGCCTTGGTAAGAATACAGCCACTCAGACCGCAACGCTTATAGCTATGGTAGGCCGCCTTGAGCACTTGGCTCTGGCTGGTAGCGGCCAGAACCAGATAATTTTTCGATTTGACCCCACGACCCGCCAAGGTTTCCAACTGCATGTGCAGCGCCGGATCATTGCCCGGCAAGCCAGCGGTATCGATCAGCACCACACGTTTGCGCGCCAATGGTTCCAGCGCTTGGGTCAACGAGGTGCCGGGGTCCACCTGGGTCACTGACACATTAAGAATGCGGCCCAAGGTTTTCAGTTGTTCCTGAGCACCGATGCGGTAACTGTCCATGCTCACCAGCGCCACGTGTTGCGCGCCGTATTTCAAAACATAACGCGCCGCCATTTTTGCCAGTGTAGTGGTTTTACCCATACCAGCCGGGCCAACCAGCGCGATCACACCGCCCTCTTCCAGCGGCTCGACTTTTGGCGTTTTGATGGCGTGGGCCAGGTGGGCGAGAATCATGCGCCAGGCCTGACGTTGCTCGGACACTGCAGACACCCGCTCCAGCAGCACGCGCGACAACTCTGCCGGCAAGCCCATGCGTTGCAGACGACGCCACAGCGCAGCCTGTTGCGGACGGCGACTTTGCATCTGACCCCAGGCCATCGAGCCCAGTTGCACTTCGATCAACTCGCGCAGGCCGTTCAATTCGAAACGCATGGCATCAAGGCTGCGTTGGTCGGTTGCCACCGCCTTCGCAGGTTCCGGCGCAGGCGCGGCAGCTGGTTTCGGACGCTCAGGGCGCACGAACGAAGCCGGCAGTTCTGGCGCCACGATGGATTCATTGGCGAACAACTGACCGTCTTTCATCTTTTCGCCGGCCACGCGGGTGGCCAGATCGGCTTGCGCCGACACCAGCATCGACTGCGTGCGACGCAGCTCGTTCTCAAGCTCAGGGTTCGGCTGGCGTGCAGGAATCACCGGCGCCTGGTAGTCCAGGGCAGCGGTCAATTCCACGCCTCCGGCGACACGGCGCGTGCCGATGATGGACGCATCGGCGCCCAGCTCATCGCGAACCAACTTCATGACTTGACGCATATCGGCGGCGAAAAAGCGTTTAACTTGCATGACCTAAGCCTCAGTTCAGTTCTGACCCACCGTGGCAACGATGGTGACCTGCTTGTTGTCTGGGATTTCCTGGTACGCCAACACGTGCATGGTCGGTACTGCCAACCGTGCGAACCGCGAGAGCATCGCCCGAACCGGACCGGCTACCAGCAGAATCGCTGGCTTGCCGAGCATTTCCTGGCGTTGCGCGGCGTCCACCAGGGAACGCTGCAGCTTCTCGGCCATGCTCGGCTCCAGGAGAATGCCATCCTCGGAGCCTTGACCGGCCTTCTGTAGGCTATTGAGCAATATCTGTTCCAACCTGGGTTCCAAGGTGATCACAGGCAGCTCCGGCTCTAGTCCCACAATGCCTTGCACGATTGAGCGCGACAGCGCGACGCGCACCGCTGCCACCATGGCGGCGGGATCTTGACTCTTCACGTTGCTGATCGCTTCGGCGATGGAGCGGATATCCCGCACCGGCACCTGCTCTTGCAGCAACGACTGCAACACCTTGAGCAGGGTCGACAGCGAAACCACGCCCGGCACCAGTTCTTCCGCCAGTTTTGGCGAGCCCTTGGCCAGCAATTGCAGCAACTGCTGCACTTCCTCGTGGCCGAGCAGTTCATGGGCGTGTTTGTGCAGCACCTGGTTAAGGTGCGTGGCGACCACGGTGCTGGCGTCTACCACGGTGTAACCCAGGGACTGCGCCTGATCGCGCTGGAACTGGTCGATCCACACCGCTTCCAGGCCGAACGCCGGATCTTTGGCGGCCACGCCGTTGAGCGTGCCGAACACCTGGCCAGGGTTGATCGCCAACTCGCGATCCGGGTAGATCTCGGCTTCGGCCAGGCTTACGCCCATGAGCGTCAAACGGTAGGCGTTGGGCTGCAAATCGAGGTTGTCGCGGATGTGCACCGAGGGCATCAAAAAGCCCATCTCTTGCGACAGTTTTTTACGCACACCCTTGATCCGCGCCAGCAGTTGGCCGCCTTGGTTGCGGTCTACCAGCGGAATCAGGCGATAACCAACTTCCAGGCCCACCATGTCCACCGGCGTTACGTCGTCCCAACCGAGTTCTTTCACTTCCTGGGCGCGCTGGGCTGGCAGCAGTTCCTGTTGGCGCTGCACTTCCGCCACTTCGGCGACTTTGGCTTTGCGTTGTTTGTTGGCGATCCAGTAAGCGCCGGCAGCGGCAACCAGGCCGAAGCTGAGGAACGAGAAATGCGGCATGCCGGGCACCAGGCCCATGGCGATGATCAGCCCGGCCGCCACGCCCAAGGCTTTCGGTGAAGCGAACATTTGCCGGGTCACTTGCTGGCCCATGTCTTCCGAGCTGGAAACACGGGTCACCATGATCGCGGCAGCGGTGGACAGCAGCAGCGATGGAATCTGCGCCACCAGACCGTCACCGATAGTCAGCAAGGTGTAGATGCGGCCGGCGTCGCCAAAACTCAGGTCGTGCTGGACGATACCGATGGCCATGCCGCCGATCAGGTTAATAAACAGAATCAGCAGACCGGCAACGGCGTCACCGCGTACGAACTTGCTCGCACCGTCCATGGAGCCGTAGAAGTCGGCCTCTTGCGATACTTCGCTGCGGCGCAGCTTGGCTTGCGCCTGATCGATCAGGCCAGCGTTGAGGTCGGCGTCAATCGCCATTTGCTTGCCGGGCATGGCGTCGAGGGTGAAGCGCGCGCTCACCTCGGAGATACGGCCGGCACCCTTGGTCACTACGACGAAGTTGATGATCATCAAAATCGCGAACACCACGATACCGACCACGTAGTTACCGCCGATCACCACCTCACCGAAGGCCTGAATCACCTTACCGGCGGCGTCGTGGCCTTCCTGACCGTGCAGCAATACAACGCGGGTCGAGGCCACGTTGAGCCCCAGCCGCAGCAGCGTAGCGGCCAGCAAAATGGTCGGGAATACGGCGAAATCCAGCGGTCGTAAGGCGTAGATCGCCACCAGCAGCACGACGATGGCGAGCGCCAAGCTGAAGGTAAACAGCACGTCCAGAATGAACGGCGGCACCGGCAGCATGACCATACCGAGCATGACCACCAGCAACAGCGGAATGCCGATATTGCCCTGACGCAACCCCGCCAGGTTGCCCCGAAAATCCCCGATCAGTTGTGCGCGATCTATTGCCACAAGCCCATTCCTCGCCATTCAAACTTTTGACGCAAACGCGTCGCTAGCGGGGCTTTTGCAAGAAGTCGTCCAACTTTGGGATTGGGGCTTGAATGCTTTTTTGTAGGAGCGACCTTGGTCGCGAAAGGGGTTTGCAGGATTCGCGACCAAGGTCGCTCCTACAAGTCCCCGGTCGGTTATTCGTCGCGGCGCAAGTCTGGCGGGATGGGCACATCTTTGAGGGGATCAGGCCGCTTGCCTTTGCCTGAACGGAATTGGCGCAATTGGTAGACGTAGGCCAACACCTGCGCCACGGCCAAATACAGCCCGGCGGGAATCTCGCGATCCAGGTCGGTAGAGTGGAAAATCGCCCGCGCCAGGCCAGGCGATTCCAGCACCATCACTTTGTGTTCGTTGGCGATCTCGCGAATTTTCAGCGCCACAAAGTCGCCACCCTTGGCCAACAATATCGGCGCTCCGCCTTGCTGCGGGTCGTATTTCAGCGCGACGGCAAAGTGCGTCGGGTTGGTAATGACCACGTCGGCCTGGGGCACGGCGGCCATCATGCGGCGCTCGGCCATTTCCCGTTGCATCTGGCGAATGCGCTGTTTGACCTCGGGCTTGCCCTCGCTGTCTTTGTATTCGTCGCGCACTTCCTGCTTGGTCATCAGCATTTTTTGCCGGTTGTCCCAGAGCTGGAATGGTACGTCCACCGCCGCAATGAAGATCAGCCCCCAGGCCATCCACATGGCGCTGCGCCCGACCACCGTGATGCTGTGCATGATCGCCGCTTCCAGCGGTTCATGAGCCAGGGCCAACAGGTCGCGCTTGTCGGCGTTGAGCACCGCCAGCGCCACCATCAGCACCAAGGCGAACTTGGCCAGGGCTTTGAGCAGCTCCAGACCGGCCTTGGCCGAGAACATGCGCTTGATCCCAGGCAACGGGTTGAGCCGCCCGAAGTTCGGCGCCATCGACTGCGGCGAAAACAGCCAGCCACCCAGGCCAATCGGCCCAAGAATCGAGGCCACCAACAGCACGACAAAGAACGGGAACAGCGCCATCAGGGCGATGTAAATGGCATTTTCAAACTGCAGCGCCATGCTGCCGTTATCCATCAACAGCTCGCGGCTGAGGGAGAAATTCTCTTTCATGATGGTGGCCATGGCATCGCCCATGGCGCCGCCGTAGCTCATCAGCGCGCCAACGCCCGCCACCAGCACGACAAAGGTATTGAGCTCGCGCGAGCGCGCGATCTGGCCCTTCTCTCGCGACTCGCGGCGTCGCTTGTCCGTGGGCTCTTCACTCTTCTCCGCGCCATTCTCGTTCTCGGCCATGGCCTATTTCGCCTGTACCAATTCGCGTAGCAACTGCAGGGCATCGCTGACCATCAGTTGATAGTGAGAGAGAAAGTCCGACAGGCTGATCCAAATGATCACAAAGCCCATCACCAGGGTGAGCGGAAAACCAATCGAGAAAATGTTCAGCTGCGGCGCCGCCCGCGTCATCACACCAAAGGCGATGTTAACGATGAGCAGCGCGGTAATGGCCGGCAGCACCAGCAACAAACCGGCGCCCAACACCCAGCCTAGACTGGTGGCGATGTTCCAGTAGTGGTTGGTGGTCAGGCCGGTGCCGATAGGCATGGTCACAAAGCTTTCGGCCAGGATTTCAAACGCCACCAGATGCCCGTTCATGGCCAGGAACAACAGCGTCACCAGCATGGTGAAAAACTGCCCGATGACCGCCACCGACACGCCGTTGGTGGGGTCGACCATGGAGGCAAAACCAAAGCCCATCTGCGTGGCCAGAATTTGCCCGCCCACCACGAATGCATGAAAGAACAATTGCAGCACAAAGCCGAGCATCGCCCCGACGAGCACTTCCTTGGCCACCAGAAACACCGTGGCCAGGTTCAGCGCATCGACGGCGGGCGCAGGCGGCAGGCTGGGGTAGATCACAAGGGTGAAGGCCAGCGCCAGATAGATGCGCACGCGCATCGGCACCAGCTGCGTGCCGATGATCGGCATCGTCATCAGCAAGCCGGCGATGCGGAAAAACGGCAGCAGAAAACCGCCCACCCAGCCGCCGATCTGCTCACCGCTCAGCTCAAACATGGCTTAGCCGATCAGGAACGGAATGTTGGTGTAGAGGTTGGTGATGTATTCCATGAACGAGCGAATCAGCCAGGGGCCCGCCCAGATCAAGGTCACCAGCATCACCAGCAGGCGTGGCAGAAAGCTCAGGGTTTGTTCGTTGATCTGCGTGGCCGCCTGGAACATGGCGACGATCAGGCCGACCACCAGGCTCGGCACCACCAGAATGGCCACCATCACGGCAGTCAGCCACAGCGCTTCGCGAAACAGGTCTACCGCTACTTCTGGGGTCATGTGCGTTCTCCCGGCCCGGCTCGGCTAAGTGCCGCCGAAGCTGCTGGCCAAGGTGCCAATGATGAGGGCCCAACCGTCGATCAACACGAACAGCATGATTTTGAACGGCAGCGAAATGATCAGCGGCGACAGCATCATCATGCCCATGGCCATGAGGATACTGGCGACCACCAGGTCGATAATCAGGAACGGAATAAAGATCATAAAGCCGATCTGGAACGCCGTTTTCAGCTCCGAGGTCACGAACGCCGGCACCAGAATGGTCAGCGGCGCCTGGTCGGCGGAGGGAATGTCGGTGCGTTTGGACAGCCGAATAAACAGCTCCAGATCCGAGGAGCGGGTTTGCGCCAGCATGAAGTTCTTAACCGGCACTTCGGCCTTGGCAATCGCGTCGCGGGCGGTCATCTGCTCGTTCAAATACGGCTGCAAGGCATCGCGGTTCACCTGATCGAACACCGGCGCCATGATGAACATGGTGAGGAACAGCGCCATGCCGGTGAGAATCTGGTTCGACGGCGTCTGCTGCAAGCCCAGGGCCTGACGCAGAATCGAAAACACGATGATGATGCGGGTGAAGCTGGTCATCAGCATGACGAACGCGGGAATGAACGTCAGCGCGGTCATCAGCAGCAAAATCTGCAGGCTGACCGAATATTCCTGCTGTCCTGCCGGGTTGGTGGTCATGGTGATGGCGGGCATGGTCAGCGGATCGGCCGCCAGAACCAGAGGTGCCGCCAGGCTCAACCCAATCGCCAGCAGCAGGCGCAACAGACTCATCACGGTTTGTCCTTCTGATCCTTGCCCAACAGCTCCATCAGGCGCTGGGCGAACTCCGGCGTGGCGGCTTGGGTGTCGGCCACGTACACCGGCTCTTTCAATGTGTGCAGCGGGGTAATGCGCCCGGCCGTGAGGCCCAGCAGAATTTGCTCATTGCCCACCTGCACCAGCACCAGCCGCTCACGCGGGCCCAGCGGTTGGCTGGCAACCAGTTTGATGACCTGGCCGCCGCGCGGGCCGATCTGCTGCACACGGCGCAGCAGCCAGGCCAGCACGAAAATCATGCCGATCACCAGCAGCAAACCCAGCAGCACCTGAACCAGCTGACCGCCCATGCTGCCTTCGGCCATGGGCGTGGCCAGGGTTTTGCCCGGCTCGGCAGCACTGGCCAGCAGCGGCAATGCCGTGACCAGCAACGCCGCCCGCCGACGTAGAAACGATGGACTCATGGTTTAGCGCAGCTTCTTGATGCGTTCGCTTGGGCTGATCACGTCAGTCAGGCGGATGCCGAATTTCTCGTTCACTACCACCACTTCGCCATGGGCGATCAGGGTGCCATTGACCAACACGTCCAGCGGTTCACCGGCCAGGCGATCAAGCTCGATGACCGAGCCCTGGTTGAGTTGCAACAGGTTGCGGATGGTGATTTCGGTGTTGCCCACTTCCATGGAAATGGACACCGGAATGTCGAGAATCACATCCAGGTTCGGGCCTTCCAAACTCACCGGCAGGTTGTTTTTTGGCGAGCTGGCGAACTCTTCCATCGAGGCGCGCGGCGCGCTGCTTTCGCCGGCGCTCTGGTTGAGCATCGCGTCGATGTCGTCCTGGTTCGCGTCACCGGCCTCAGAGAGCGCAGCCGCCCATTCGTCTGCCAGTGCCTGCTCTTCCGGGGAGGTTTCTTCTTCGTCTGCCATGTGTTCCTCGCCTTGCATTATTCGGTGGTGCTAATGGGTTTAAAGCTGGCGGAGTCGCTCAGCGTTCAATCGGTTCCAGCACCTGGAAGGCCAGGTTGCCTTTGTGGGCGCCGAGCTTGACCTTGAAGGCCGGCACGCCGCTGGCCCGCATGATCATTTCTTCGGGCATGTCCACGGGAATCACATCGCCGGGCTGCATATGCAGAATGTCGCGCAGCCTCAATTGACGGCGCGCGATGGTCGCGGCCAAGGGCACGCTGACGTCGAGGATGTCTTCGCGCAGGGCCTTGACCCAACGCTCGTCCTGGTCGTCGACATCGGACTGGAAGCCGGCGTCGAGCATGTCGCGAATCGGTTCGATCATCGAATACGGCATGGTCACGTGCAGGTCGCCGCCACCGCCGTCCAACTCGATGTGGAAGGTCGACACCACCACCACTTCGCTGGGGCTGACGATGTTGGCCAGCGCCGGGTTTACTTCCGAGTTCATGTACTCGAAGTTCACATCCAGCACCGCGTGCCAGGCTTCCTTGAGGTCGATAAACGCCTGGTCGATAACCATGCGTACCACGCGCAATTCGGTGGGGGTGAATTCCCGGCCTTCGATCTTGGCGTGACGGCCGTCGCCGCCGAAGAAGTTGTCCACCAGCTTGAACACCAGCTTGGCGTCGAGAATGAACAGGCCGGTGCCGCGCAGCGGTTTCATCTTCACCAGGTTGAGGCTGGTGGGCACGTACAGCGAATGCACGTACTCGCCGAACTTCATCACCTGCACGCCGCCCACGGCGACGTCGGCCGAGCGGCGCAACAGGTTGAACATGCTGATACGGGTGTAGCGCGCGAAGCGCTCGTTGATCATTTCCAGCGTGGGCATGCGCCCGCGCACGATGCGGTCCTGGCTGGAGAGGTCGTAACTTTTGACGCTGCCGGGGATGGCGGCGTCTTCGGTTTCCACCGCGCCGTCGTCGACACCATGCAACAGGGCATCGATTTCATCCTGGGATAACAGGTCTTGGACGGCCATCTGCGTTACCTACTGAAAGACGGTGACTGAATAACGGGTTTATTGCAGAACGATATTGGTGAACAGCACTTGCTCGACCGTGGTATCGCCCACTTCTTTCTTCGCCAGTTCCTGCACGCTGGCGGTGGCCAACTGACGGAGCATTTCCTTGCCGACCGGGGTCGTCAGGTTGTCAAAATTCTGGCCCGAGAACAGCAACACCAGGTTATTGCGCAGCACCGGCATATGGGCCTTGAGCGCGTCGACTTTATCTTTATCGCGCGCCATCAAGGCGACGCTGACTTGCATATACCGCTGGCGCCCGTTGACGTTGAAATTCACCACAAAGGCTGGCGCCAACACTTCGTAAATCGCCTCTTTTTTCAGCGGTTTGCCGTCCGGGCCTTTGCCCTCTTCGGCGCCGCCGTGCTCGCCTTCCTTTGCCGCTTCGGCAGCAGGCGCGCTCTTGTGCATCAAGAACCAGGTGGCGCCGACCGAGCCACCGATGGCGATCAGCAGGCCGACCACAATCAGGATGATCAGCTTCAGCTTGCCCTTGCCGGGAGGCGGTGCGGAGCCATCGGCCGCCGGTGCTGCTGCTTTTTCTTTCTTAGCCATGCCAATAATCCGTCACTGATCGGAAATCTATCCGTGTTCAAAGGGTTAGGAGCAAGTGTTATGCCAGCTTGCCAGGCACGAGTGCTAACAAGCTGTTTGCACGACAATTGCTGCCAGCAGTAGAGCAAACATAGCGGAGGACGCTCTGGGAAACTACCTACAACACAGACCGTTTACTGCAATTGCTCATCCATTACATGTCTGAAGCCCAGCTCCAGCGTTGGTTCTAACGCAACGGGCGCAGCGATATACCAGCCGCGTCTGACGCTGTCACTGAAAAAACGCGGCAGAAACAACAACGCCCGCTTACCGAATTGGTAAGCGGGCGTTGTCAGTCTAGATCACATGTGCCTGACGGCCCGGCCGCCGCCAGTGTCAGCTTAGGCGTAGTAGTCCACCAGACCACGGCCACCGGTGACGGCGCCGTTGCTGCGAATTTCGCTGGTGCCGACGCTGATCTCTTCATCGCTCCCACCGAAACCGCTGTTGCTGGAGCCACCACGGCTCTGCTGGCCATCGCCGCCGTTCTGCCCGGCCCAGCCGCGGTTGAGCGACTGATCAGACACATTGACGTCCATGGTCATGCCTTGCTGCGTGAACATCTCACGCAGGCGGTGCATGGATTCTGTCACCGCATCGCGTACCGCCATGTGCGGGCTGGCGAAGGTCACTTGGGTGGCGGCGTCCTGAGCCATGTTGATGCGCACTTCCAGGCGGCCAAGGTCTGGCGGATCGAGCTGGATGTCGGCCGATTTCAGGTTCTGGCTGGACATCCACATTACCTTGTCGACCACGTCTTCGGTCCACACGCCCTGCTGCATCGACACCGGCGCGCCTGGCACCAGCGGCGTGCGCTGCGCCTGGGTGACCTGCTGATTGACCGCCTGATTCAACGCGCTGAGCTTGTTGGCAAACGAATCGCTGGGCAGGTCGACGCTGCTGTCTTTTAAGGCCTCGATGCTGTCTTTGCCTTTATCCAGCAAACCCAGCTCGTCGGTGATCTGGCTTTCGCCGCCTTCGGTGTTGCCCGTTAGCTGCGCCATGGCAGCGGCAAAATCCTGGCCGCCGGTTTGCCCGGCCTGGGCGGCGGATGGATTGCTGGCGCCCTTCTGATTCGCCGCTTGCGCCTTGGCCGCCAGGTCGAGCACCAGGTCGACGCCCGGCAACTCGCTCATGGCATCCACCTGCGGGTCGTGGCCGGTGTCTTCGGTCTGGGTGATTTGTGGCGTCACCATGCCGGTGAGCGACAACGGTATATCGAGGGCTTCCTCGCCCTCCCCCGTGGTCGGCAGCGCCGTGTCTTCGGTGGTCGGCTGCTGCATCTGCTGCCCGGCCATGGCCAGCAGAATCATCGGGTCGATTACCGGCTCGCCGACTACCGGCTCGGTCGGCAAGGGATTGCCGCTATCGGCAACGGCCGGCTCGTCCGTGGTTGCCGCTGCAGTGGTTTGCTCGGCGGGTTTGCTGTCGTCAGCCTTGTCGTTGGACTTGGCATTTTTGGACTTGGCGGCCGCTTCGTTACGGTCGACAGCCTTGTCCTGACGCTCCTTGGCATACACCTTGGCGAAGCTGGAAGCATCGTCCTTGCTGGGCTCGGCCTGTTTAGGCTGAGACTTCGCAGGCGCTGCTTGCGGCTTGGCCACAGGGGCGGAATTCAGAAGTGGATCTGAGGCAACGGACATTTAGCACTCTCTCCGTGCGGGTGGGTCGTGATGGAGAGATAGCAAGGGATGGGCCAACTTTGCGCTGCCCACGTTTTGCGTAGTAGCCAGCTTGCTGGCGAACCGTGGAAAAGGCGCTTAACGAAGTTTGCAGGGTTCGCCAGCAAGCTGGCTCCTACAACGATGAAAACCGCTGGCGCTCGGACTTCAGCAAAATCCGCACAATGGCAAATTCGCGTTCGATCTGCTCCAGCACCGCTGGCGCATCCGCCAGCACGGTGGCGCTGCGCGAGTCGTCTTCCAGTTGCTTACACAGGTTCGCCAGCAACGGCGCGCCCATGTTGCTGCAGCTGCCTTTAAAGCTGTGGGCCGCCAGGCGAAGTTCGTGGGCATCGTTGTTTGCGAGGGCTTGGTGGAGCAGGCGCAGGCGTTCTTCGGAGTCGGCGACGAAGGTATCGAGCAGCAATGGATACTCAGCCTCCATGATGTCCTGCAAGCCGGCCAATACCGCACTGTCGAGATGTATGTCAGCCACCGGAACGCTCCCTGAGCAAAACGCTCAAGATTATGCCTGATCGATCCACGAGAACTCCACGCTCACGCCGCGTCCGTCATCTGCCCAGGTCGAGCGGTCGCTGAGCCGGCGGATCAGGCTCAGGCCGCGCCCTGACAAGCTTTGCGCGGTGCGCTGGCGTTCCAGAATGGTCGACACATCGAAGCCGGGGCCGCTGTCTTCGACCTTGACCACCAGGCGCCCACCGTTGGCTTCGGGCAGCAGTTGCAAGTGAAAGCGCACGTAGCCGTGGTCCAGCTCGGCCAGGCGCAGGCTGCGTTGGCGGTAGTACTCGGCAAAGCCGGCCGCATCGCATTTGAGACCGGAGTCCAGGCCCAGCACGCCGTGCTCAAGCGCATTGGAGTACAGCTCGGCGAGCACGCTGTATAACGCGCCGCCTTGGAAACGCAGGCCGTGCACTTCCAGCAGTAACTGCAAGAGGAAGGGCAATGGATTGAAGCGCTTAAGGGTCTGCGCGCGAAATTCGAAACTGGCGGCCCAGTCCAACGGGCTGCTGTGGCCGTTGTCGACAAACGCCAGCGCCGGGCGCGGCAAGGAGTCGGCCTCGACCATGCACACTTCGACCATGCTGACGTCGTCGTGCGCTTCACCGCGAAAAGCAGTGAGCGCTTGCTGGATTTCGTCGAACAGCAGGTCAGGTTGGCGATTGGCGGCAAACACATTCAGCAGCCGCGACTCGCCAAACATGTGCTCGGCCGGGTTGGCAGTTTCCAGAACGCCATCGGAGAGCAGAAACACGCGGTCGCCCAGCGCCATGGGATAGATCTCGCAGGCGTCTTTGAAGTCCGCCGGGTCGAGCACGCCCAGTGGCAAATGCCGCGACACCAGTGGCAAACGCTCGCCGGTAGCGATGCGATGCAGGTAACCGTCCGGCAAACCGCCATTCCACACTTCGCACACACGGCGCTGAAAGCTGATGTTCAGCAACGTGGCGCAGCAGAACACGCCCACCGGCAAAATGCGTTTGAGCTTGGCATTTACCTCGCGAAGAATTTCCGTCAGCGAATAACCCTTGGCAGTCATGCCGTAGAACACTTCGGCCAGCGGCATGGCGCCGATTGCGGCCGGCAAGCCGTGGCCGGTGAAGTCGCCGAGCAGCACATGCATACCGCCCGAGGGCTTGAACGCGGCCAGCAGCAGGTCGCCGTTGAACACCGCAAACGGCGATTGCAGGTAACGAATGTTGGGCGCGTTCAGGCAGCCCGAGTGGGCCACTTTGTCGAATACCGCTTTGGCCACGCGCTGCTCGGTGAGCAGGTGCTCGTTGTGCCGGGCAATCAGGTCGCGCTGTTCCAGCACGGTGGCCTGCAACCGGCGCAGACGGTCCATGGCTTTGATCTTGGCTTCGAGAATGACGCGGTTGTAAGGCTTGGCCAGAAAGTCGTCGCCGCCGGCGTCGAGGCAGCGCACTAGCGCTTCGCCCTCGGTCAGCGAGGTGAGAAAGATGATCGGCACCAGCGCTTCGCCGGCCTTGAGTTTGATCCGTCGCGCCGCCTCGAAGCCGTCCATCACTGGCATCAAGGCGTCCATCAGCACCAGGTCAGGCCGCTCCTGCTCGAACATCGCCACCGCTTCCAAACCATTGGCGGCGGTGATGACGCGATGGCCCTGACGGCTGATGATGCTCGACAACAACATGCGGTCGGCCGCGTTGTCTTCGGCAATCAGTACGGACAGGCGCGGATCCAGCGGCATGGTGTCAGATGATCTTGAACAGCTGTTCGAAGTTGGAGATCGCGAGAATTTTGCGCACGTCGGCGTTGCAATTCACCAGGCTGATCTGCGCGTTGTCGCCACCGGCATGGTCACGCAACAGCAGCAACATGCCGAGCGCCGAGCTATCCAAATAGGTGGTGTGGTCCAGGTCGACCACATAGCGTTTGGGCGTTACGTTCACGCGCTCGTAAGAGTCGCGAAACGCCTGATGGGTGCCAAAATCGAAACGTCCTTGAATGCGGATGGTCAGCTCTTGCCCGTCGTCAGACGGTAATGAAGTGATGGCCATGAGAAGCTCCCCTACCCCAAATGAATCTGGTTATTTATAAATAAGAAAAAACAAACGGTTGTGGCTTTTCCTCACTCTAGCAGCTGAATTCAATCACGCTCACGTTGCAGTAAACGCTGTGATAACTCGTCGAGTAATTTCTGCTCGCGCTTGTCGGCGGCCACCCGCGCTTCGTCCATGTACTTCTGCACCAGCTTGCGCAGCCCTTCGAGCCGCGCGTATTTCTGCTGCCACAACTCGCGGGCCTTATCGAGGTTGGTGCGGTGCCAGTCGACGCTCTGGTTCTGCTGTTTGATGGCGGTTTCCAGCTGCGCCAAAAAGCGCTGGTAGTTCATCATCCACTGCCCCGACACGCCGTTGCGGCCTTCGGTAATCCACTGCTGCTGGTAATCGCCCAAGTAGCGGTGCAGGTCGTTTAGTTTGCCTTCGGCCTGGTTCATCAGGGTTTGGCATTGGCCCAGGGCCCGTGCGGCTTCACGCTCTTCGCGTTCGGCCATGTCGACCACCGGGGCCAAACGTGACGCTCTGCTTGGCAACGCCATTTAGTGCAACGTCCTTAGCAACCCATCAGCGCGGCGGCGCGGGTGCGAATACCGCAGCGAGTGCGTCTTTGCTTTGCTGCAGGCTTTCATTGTCGTTGAGCCCCTGGCGCAAGTAATTGACCATCGCGGCGTGCCGGGAAATGGCCAGGTCGGTTTCCGGGTCGCCGCCGGGCACGTAGGCGCCAACGCTGATCAGGTCGCGACTTTGTTGGTAGCGCGACCACAACTGCTTAAAGCGTTGGGCGTTGCGCATATGGTCAGCGTCGACCACCGCCGGCATCACCCGGCTGATGGACGCTTCAATATCAATGGCCGGGTAATGCCCTTCTTCGGCCAAGCGCCGCGACAACACGAAGTGGCCGTCGAGCACACCACGCGCCGAGTCGGCGATGGGGTCTTGTTGGTCATCACCCTCTGACAACACAGTGTAGAAGGCGGTGATCGAGCCACCACCGGCTTCGGCATTCCCGGCGCGTTCCACCAGCTTGGGCAGCTTGGCGAATACCGACGGCGGATAACCCTTGGTGGCGGGTGGCTCGCCGATGGCCAGGGCGATTTCCCGCTGTGCCTGGGCGAAACGGGTGAGCGAGTCCATCAGCAGCAATACGTTTTTGCCTTTATCGCGAAAATATTCGGCGATGCGCGTGCAGTACATGGCGGCGCGCAGGCGCATCAACGGCGCGTCATCCGCTGGCGAGGCAACGACCACGGAGCGCTTGATGCCCTCCTCGCCCAGGATGTGTTCGATGAATTCCTTCACCTCACGGCCCCGTTCACCGATCAGCCCCACCACGATGATGTCGGCGTTGGTAAAGCGGGTCATCATGCCCAGCAGCACACTCTTACCCACGCCGGTACCGGCAAACAGGCCCAGGCGCTGGCCGCGACCGACGGTCAGTAAGCCGTTGATGCTGCGAATGCCGACGTCCAGCGGGGTGTCGATGGGGTGGCGATTGAGCGGGTTGATGGTCGGGCCGTCCAGCGGCACCCAATCTTCGGCTTTCATGCCGCCCTTGCCATCGAGCGCGCGGCCGGTGCCGTCGAGCACCCGGCCGAGCATAGTCATGCCCATCGGCAACCGGCCGGAATCGGGCAGCGGCACCACGCGTGCGCCCGGCGCGATGCCGGCAAGGCTGCCGACCGGCATCAGGTAAATTTTGCCGTCGCCAAAGCCCATCACTTCGGCTTCAACCTGCACGGGGTGATAGCTGCCGTTGTTGATCACCAGGCAGCGGCTGCCCAAGGCGGCGCGCAGGCCTTCGGCTTCGAGGGTTAGGCCGACCATGCGCAACAGGCGCCCTTCAACGATCGGCTGGGCCGGCAATTGGATCGCCTCGCTGTAGCCCGCCATGCGTTTGGCGAAGCTCAGGCGCTCAAGTCGCATGAATAACCTCTGGCGCGTCGCCGTCCAGATCAATCTGGATATCCGGTTCGGCTGGCGAGGTCGCCTGTTCGCGCTGCTGTTCGAACAGTTGCTTGAGCATCTGCGCCAGGCGGGTTTCGATCGTGGCGTCGATTTGCGATTGCTCGGACTCCACGCGGCAACCGCCGGGCTGCAAGGTTTCGTCTTCGAGAATGCGCCAGGTTTCTTCATGGCGATCACGCAGGGCTTTGATCAACTCGAAGTCCTGCGGGTGAATATGAATGCGCACATTGGCCGCGCCCATGGGCAACAGCTTCAGCGCCTCGCGCAGCACTTGGCGGATTTGCGTGGAATCGATGGTCAGCTCGCGCTGCACGACTTGGCGCGTCATTTGACTGACCAACTGCACCAGCGCCACTTCGAGCTTCTGGTCTTGCTCGGCGATGGGATCGAACAACTGCGCCATGACCTGTTCGAGGCTGGCGACCTTTGCAGCCAGGGCGGCGTCCGCCTCTTGCTTGGCTTTTACCTGCCCGGAACGGAAACCATCTTTCTCGCCCGTGGAAAAACCCTCGTTGTAAGCCTCCTGGCGGATGACCTCCAACTCATCGAGCGTCAAGGGTTTGACATCTTCGATCTGCACCTCTTCGCCTTGGGCGTTTACGTCCGGCTCGGGTGCGGCAGGCGCAGCATTGTGTTCGCTGGGCGGAGGCGTCAAAGGTTCGGCGGGCTGTTCGCCCTCGGGGTCAAAACTGGGCAGCGCCCAGCGGGCCAAACCGCTGACGTCTTTGGCGCGAATCAGCTCGCTCGGACCTTCCTTGTTGCTCATGCTGTGCCTTAAACCATTTCTTCGCCGCCTTTACCACCGAGGACGATTTCCCCGGCTTCGGCCATGCGGCGGGCGATGGTGAGAATTTCTTTTTGCGCCGCTTCTACGTCGCTGACCCGCACCGGACCGCGTGCTTCGAGGTCGTCGCGCAGCAGCTCGGCGGCACGTTTGGACATGTTCTTGAAGACTTTTTCCTTGATCGCTTCGTCGGCGCCTTTGAGTGCCAGCACCAGCACGTCGGAAGACACTTCGCGCAGCAGCGCCTGGATGCCACGGTCGTCGACGTCGGCCAGGTTGTCGAACACGAACATCAGGTCTTCGATCTGCGAGGACAAGTCTTCGTCGACTTCGCGGATCGAGTCCATCAACTGGCCTTCAACCGAGCTGTCGAGGAAGTTCATGATGTCGGCCGCGCGCTTCACGCCGCCCATGGTGGCGCGCGAGGTGTTGGCGCTGCCGGAGAATTGCTTCTCGAGAATCTGGTTGAGTTCTTTGAGCGCCGCCGGCTGCACGGTGTTGAGCGACGACACGCGCAGCACGATGTCCAGACGCACTTTATGGTCGAAGTGGCCAAGCACTTCGCCGGCTTGGTCGGGGTCGAGGTAGGCGACCACGATGGCTTGAATTTGCGGGTGTTCGTAGCGAATGACGTCGGCCACCGCGCGCGGCTCCATCCACTTCAAGCTGTCGAGGCCGCTGGTGCTGCCGCCGAGCAGAATGCGGTCGATGAGGCTGCCGGCTTTGTCTTCGCCCAGCGCCTGGGTGAGCATTTTGCGGATATAGCTGTCGGCGCCGACGCCCACGCTGGTTTGGTCGCCGACGGTTTCGACAAACTCGCCCATCACCTGCTCAACCTGCTCTTTCTGCACGTTGCGCATATGCGCCATGGCCACGCCGACCTTTTGCACTTCCTTGGGCCCGAGGTGACGCAGCACCTGCGCGGCGTCGGTCTCGCCGAGGGAGAGCAATAGAATCGCCGCTTTGTCGACCTTGGTCAGCTTGGCGGGGGCGCGGTTGTCATTCATCGGCGTTGATCCACTCTTTAACCACTTGTGCCACGCGACCCGGGTCTTCGGCTACCAGACCTTTAATCGCATTCAGTTGCGCATCATAACCTTCGGACGGACTCGGCAGCATGATGCTCGCGGGTCCACCAAGGCTTACACGATCAGCAGACAATTCGCCGTCCAGACCGCCCATGGCGCCCAGCTCAACATCGCCGCCCTGGCCGTCATGGCCCAGCGCATTGTTCTTGCCGCCACCGGTAATGTTGTTCAACACCGGACGCAGCACACCAAATACCAGTACCAGAATAAACAGCACACCCAGCACTTGCTTGACCACATCCCAGAACCAGGGCTGGGTGTAGAACGGAATCGACTCGATTTCTTCGCCCTGACTGGCCGCGAATGCCGAGTTGATCACGCTGACGCTGTCGCCACGGGCGGCATCGAAGCCCACCGAGTCCTGCACCAAGCGGGTAAAACGCGCCAGATCGGCGGCGCTCCACGGCGTGCGTGTGGTCTCGCCGGTCTGTGCGTTCACGTTCACCTGATCGTCCACCACCACCGCGACAGAAAGCCGACGCAAGCGGCCCTGCTGTTGCTTGGTGTGGCTGATGGAGCGGTCCAGCTCATAGTTACGGGTGGCTTGTTCGCGTTTGTCGGCCGGATAAGGCGCGAGTTTAGGCTGGCCAGTGGCCGGGTCGACGATCTGCGTGCCGTTGGCATCGAGCAGTGGTTGCCCAGCGGCAATTGGACCGGCGGGCGCAGGCGCAGCGGCGGCCGCTTGTTGCGGCGCAGAGGCCGGGCCTGGCGGCTGGTTGCTGACGGCGCCGGGAATACCCTGCGAGCCGGCGGCGCTGGAGCGTTCTTCGTTTACTTTCTGCTCGCTGCGCAGCGCTGGCTGGTCGGGGTTGAACATTTCCGACGTCGACTCAACGGCGCTGAAATCAACGTCGGCCGACACTTCAGCCTTGTAACGGCCGGCGCCCAACACCGGTTGCAGAATGCTGTCGACGCGCTGGCTGAACATGCCTTCCATGCGGCGGCTGTAATCGAACTGCTTGCCGGCCATGCTCAATTCGGACAGCTCTTGCTGGTCGGACAGCAGGTTGCCTTTCTGGTCGACCACAGTGATTTGCGATTTGCTCAACTCCGGCACGCTGGTGGCGATCAGGTTGACGATGGCCATCACCTGACTTGGCTCCAGTGCACGACCCGGATACAGCTCCACCAGCACCGAGGCGCTTGGCTTGCGGTCGTCACGCACGAACACCGAGCTTTTCGGAATGGCCAAATGCACGCGGGCCGCTTTGACGTTGTTCAGGCTCGACACCGTGCGCGCCAGCTCGCCTTCCAGACCCCGGCGGTAACGGGTGGCTTCCATGAATTGGCTGGTGCCTAGCCCTTGCTCGCCGTCGAGAATTTCAAAACCGATGTTCGCGTCACGCGGCGACACACCGGCTTGCGCCAGTTGCAGGCGGGCACGGGACACGTCGCTGGCTTTAACCAGCAGCGCGCCAGAATTCGGTTCCATGGTGTACGGAATATTGGCGGCGGTGAGGGTTTCCGTCACTTGTTTGGCGTCCATCCCTTCCAGGCTGCCGTACAGCGGACGGTAATCCGGCTGTTGCGACCACAGCACCACGGCAAAGCCGATGGCCACGCTGGCCGCCAGACCGACCAAGAGGCCAACCTGCCGCAGCATGGTCATCTGCGACAGGTTGTCCAGGAACGCCAAGCCGAACAGCGGCTTCTTGGGCTCGTTGGAGTCTGCCTTGACGGGTACGTTGCTGATCGCTGCTTCTGCCATGTCTTAACTCACTGTTGCGTCTTGCTGCTTAACCCGTTGCGGGTCCTGAGTTTGCTGGATAACCCCAACCACTCAGACGGGCATTTGCATGATGTCCTGGTACGCCTGAACCAGCTTGTTGCGCACCTGCGTAATGGCCTGGAAGGACACGCCGGCCTTCTGCGAGGCGATCATCACGTCAGTGATATCCACGCCGCTTTTGCCGATTTCGAAGGCTTCGGCCAGTTGGCTAGAAGCTTGCTGGGTTTCGTTCACCTTGTTGACGGCTTGACCGAGCATGTCCGAAAAGCTCGGCGCCCCGACTTCTGCCGGTGCTGCCGCGACTTTAGGACGGGCCATGGCCTCCATTTGCATGGAGCGCATTTCCAACATTAGGCGATTGAACTCGACACCCTGACTCATGACGCTTCTCCGGTGACCGCAGGTTTTTTGACGCAATGCGGTAGGTAACCAGGTGATTGCAACAAGGGTGCCAAAAGAGGAAAGGGACTACAGGGTTTGAGGGTTGGGATGCTTTTGTGGGTAAAACCACCCTCCGCTCTGGGAGCGGCTTTAGCCGCGATGCTCTGCTCGTAGGTTGGGTCGCTCCGCGGACGGCGAGCCAAAGGCGAAGCCCAACAATGCGAGGTAGGTGTGATTAACGACCGAAGACCAGTCCGAAACTCTGGATCCCCGCGTTCGCGAGGATGACGGTGTTTTTTCTTAAGCTCACTGCCATCCTCGCGAACACGGCGGTTCGACGATTTCGGATAGGTGTGATTAGCGACCGGCGATCAGTCTGAGATTCTGGATTCCGAATCGTCGGACCGCCGCCTTCGCGGGAATGACGATGGCCTCTACAACGACACCGTCATCCTCGCGAACGCGGGGATCCAGTATCTCAAGCCAAGCGCAAAAGCTGAATCCAGCGCTCTAGCCCCCGACCCTAAATCCCCATCTGCTTACTAATAATCTCGTTCATCACCTCCCGCGTCCCTCCCCCAATAGAAAGAATGCGGTTATCGCGATACAGCCGTTCCACCAGGCTCTCGCGCATAAAACCCATGCCGCCCGCTATTTGCACCGCGTCATAAACGATGCGGTCGGCAATGTCGGTGGCAAAATTCTTGGCCATGGAAATCTCTTTAATCACCGATTTGCCCGCCGCCATCTTCGCCGCCTGGCGGTAGGTGAATTCGCGGGACACTTCCAGCTGCGTGGCCATTTCCGCCAGGCGGTGTTTCAGCACTTGGAATTTGCCGATGGGTTTGCCAAACGCCTCGCGCTGCCTGGCCCAGCTCAGGGATTCCTGCAACGCCAGCTCGGCAGTCATGTTGGCCATGATCGCCAGCGCCAACCGCTCCGACTGGAAGTTGGCCATGATCCCGGCAAAGCCCATGTTTTCGGCGCCAATCAGGTTGCCCACCGGCACTTTGCAGTCGTCGAAAAACAGCTCGGCGGTGTCCGACGCCCACCAGCCCATTTTCTTTAGCTGCCGGCCCACGGTGAAACCGGGCGTGCCCTTTTCCACCATCAGCAAACTGACGCCGCCAAAGCCTTCGCCGCCGGTGCGCACGGCCACGGTGTAGTAATCCGCGCGTACGCCGCTGGTGATAAAGGTTTTGCTGCCCGTCACGCGGTAGAAATCACCGTCGCGCACGGCGCGGGTTTTCAGGCTGGCCACATCGGAGCCGCCGCTGGGCTCGGTAACGGCCAGCGCACAGATTTTTTCGCCGCTGAGCACCTGCGGCACCACGCGGTCGCGCACGTCCGGGCGGGCCCATTTGAGAATCGGCGGCAAGCCGATATCTAGCGAGCCCAGGCCGGCGACCAGGCCGCCAGAGCCGCAGCGCATCAATTCTTCGCTGGCCGCCACCTTGGCGAACAGGTCGCCTTCATGGCTGCCGCCGAACTGTTCCGGGTAACCAATGCCCAAGATGCCCGCCGCGCCGGCCTTCAGGTACAGCTCGCGGGGGAAGCTTTCCGCCTCTTCCCAATCGGCCACATGGGGAAGGATTTCCCGCTCGACAAAGCGGCGCACCGAGTCGCGAACCAGTTGGTGCGAGTCGTCGAAGTATTCTTGAAAGGCAGACATGGCGAGCTCCCGGAAAGGTTTGGCCGACCTTACCGAGCGCTTGCTTGGTTTTCAACAGGGATCAGGGGGCAGTTCGGCCAAAAGTCGAGATCGTGGGTCCCCCGTTGGGCTTCGCTTCGCTCTACCCAACCTACATTCCTCGTAGGTTGGGTCGGTCCGCAGGCGAAGCCCAACAGCTGTCCCAATCAAAACTTCTGAATAACGGTGGCCATCACGTTGCGTTCTTCGCCGTAATAGCAAAAGTTGAGGTTGCCGCAGGAAGCCACGTATTTCTCGTCGGTGAGGTTGTTGGCGTTGACTCGAACCGAGGTGCCCTTCAAGCCGAGTTCGGAGAAGTCGTAACTCACCGAAGCGTCATACAGCGTGTACGACGGCACATAAACGGTGTTCTCCGCATCCGCCCAGCTTTTGCCGACGTAGCGCACGCCAGCGCCTACACCGAGTCCGGCAAGCCCGGTGCCGTCAAAGCGGTAATCGGCCCACAGGCTCGCCATATGTTTCGGGGTCTGCGACGGCGTGTTGCCCTTCACGTCGCTCTCCACGCCGAAGCTGTCGAAGCTGAAGTAGCTTTTGGCGTACTCGACCTTGGTGTAGGTGTAACTGCCGAGCAACCGCAGGCTGTCGGTAATGTGCAGGCGCCCTTCCACCTCGACGCCTTTGGATTCCACTTCGCCGGCGTTGCGGTAGAAATTCTCGTTGGCCAGCTTGGTCGCCACGTTTTCCTGACGGATGTCGAACAGCGACAGCGTGTACAGGTCGTCGGTGTCGGTCGGCTGGTATTTCAAGCCCACTTCCCACTGCTTGCCTTCGGACGGCTCGATCAGGCTGCCGGCCGCATCGCTGTAGGTAGACGGATTGAACGACTCGGAATAGCTGATATACGGCGCAATGCCGTTATCGAACTGATACAGCACGCCCGCGCGGCCGGTGACTTTGCTGTCGGTCAGCGAGTTCTCGGTGCCAGCCGGACGGTTCACCAACCCGGTGCTGGCGCTGAATTCATCGACGCGGTTTTCTTCCGACACGTCGAACCAGTCTTTGCGCAGCCCCAGCGAGATATTCCAACGGTCGAGTTCGATCAGGTCCTGCACGTAAGCGCCAGTCTGCTCTTTGCGGCGCACGTAGCTGTTGAGCTGGAAGTTGGGCGTGAAGGTGACGCTATCGTCGCCGTATTGCGGGTCAAAGGCGTTCAGCGTACTGGCCGTGCCGTAGGGCCAGTCGACGACGTTTTTGATCCGCTGGTAGTCCAGGCCGGTGACCACCGTGTGCTCGGCGGCGCCGGTGAAGAATTCGGCTTGCAGCATGTTGTCGACGATCCAGGAATGCAGCTTTTCATCCGCTGCCGAATACGGCCGGTACAGCTCATCGCCCGCCGCATAGCCATAGGCGTAAACCTGCTTCTGCTCCAGGTCGGAATCCAGGTAACGGAAGTTTTGCCGCACGCTCCATACGTCGTTGAAGCGGTGCTGCAACTCGTAGCCGAACATTTGTTGCTCGCGCTTGGCGGTGTCGTTGCCCGGTTCGCCCTCGAAAAACGAGGTGGAGATGCGCTTGCCGTTGCGCGTGTACAACGTGCCCGAGGCTGGCAAACCGCCGTGGTAGCCGGCTTGCGGGTCGCTCTGCAAATAGGCGTAAACATTCAACGAGGTGTCTTCGCTCAAGTTGACCAGCAGGCTCGGCATCAGGGTGTAGCGGGTTTCTTCGGTGTAATCGAACTGGGTGTCGGTGTCTTTGGCAAAGCCCACCAGGCGATAGGCGATGTTCTCGGTCAGCGGCCCGGTGGTGTCAAAACCCAGCGCTTTGTAGTCGTGGCTGCCGGCTGAAAGTTGCACCTCATTGCTGGCCTCGAACTTGGGCCGCTTGGTGGTCAGCGCCACCAGGCCGCCGGGGTTGCTGCGGCCGTACAGCACGGAGGACGGGCCTTTGAGCACGTCGATGCGCTCGATGAAATAGGGGTCGACTTGCAGGCTGCTGTAGGTGCCGGCGTCACTCATCGACTTGAGGCCGTCGACGATGATGTTGTCGACCGAGCCGTCGTTGAAACCGCGCATGGCCACGTAGTCGTAGCGATGCGTCGCGCCGTAGGGGTTGGTCAATACGCCCGGCACATAACGGATGGCTTCGGAAACGGTTTGCGAACCCTGATCGTCCATTTGCTCGCGGGTCACCACCGACACCGATTGCGAGGTGTTCACCAGCGCCTTGCTGGTTTTGGTCGCCACGCTGCTGTGGGTGGCGTTGTAGCCTTCCATGCTGCCGAGGGCGTTGCCCAGGGCGAACGCCTTGACCGACGCCGCTGGCAATTCCACCGCCGCCCCGCTATCGCCGCTGCTCAAGCTGTAGCCGCCTTGGCCATCGCCTATTGCGCGCAAACCGCTGCCGGCCAACAAACGGTCGAAGCCTTCGCTGACGCTGACGCTGCCTTGCAGGCCCGCCGTGCTTTTGCCATCGGTCAGGCGGCCGTCCACCGACAGCAACACGCCCGCCTCGGCGGCGAAACGGCTTAATGCGGACGACAGCGGCCCGGCCGGAATCTGGTAACTGCGTACGGTTTGCTGGCTGGCCGGCGCGTCGGCAGCCTGGACCACAAGCGGCGCCAAGAGCGTCATGGGAAGTGCAAGCAGCGCCAGGCGCACAGCCGGGCGCAGACGGCGGCTGGTGACAGCTAACGGGAAGGTATTCGAAGCCATGAACTGTTCCGTTTGGTGAGTGGCTGCACGCGTTGCGCATGCCCTATGCACCTGAAGCCAAGCGAACGGCAAAAAGGGGAACCGCCGAGTGAATATATTTTTTCCGGCGCGGTGTTACGCCGGCTCAACGGTGATCCACCACGGCGTGCGCTGGCGAATGTGCACCGGCAGGCTGGTTTGCAAGGCGGCGAAAATTTTCTCGCGGTCGGCCAGCGGATAAGCACCCACCAGCCGTAAATCAGCAATGCGCGGATCGCAGCCCAGATAGCCCGGCGTGTAGGCGGCCAGTTCGCTAATGAAATCGCCCAGGCGCATGTTGTCGGCCAGCAGCACGCCCTTGCTCCAGGCTTGGCGCCCGGCCTCGGCGAGCTGCACCGTGCCATGGCCGGTGGCGCTGAAACGCAGCTGTTGGCCGGCGTCGATAACCCGAATCGCGCCGCCGGCTGCCGAGGTAATTTCTACTGCGCCAGTGAACACGCTGAGCTGGGTAAGGCCGTCGCCCTGGCGCACGCTAAAGCGCGTGCCCAGCGCCCGTAGGCGGCCTTGAAGCGTATCGACCACTAACGGGCGTGAGCCGTCGTGGGCGCTGTCGAGCAGCAGCTCACCGCGAAACAACTGCACGCGACGTAGGCTGGCGGTGTAGTCGATATCGGCGGCGCTGTTGCTGTTGAGCCACAGCTGCGTGCCGTCGGCCAGCCGCGTTTCGCGCACTTCGCCGACGGCTGTGCGTTCGCTCGCGACCCACGCTTGAAGGGTACTGCGGCGAACGGTGGCCAGGCCTAACACGCCGCCACCGCAGAGCAACGCCAGCATGCCAAGCGCCCGGCGCCTGCTCTGGCCCGCGACGCTCAGTGCCTGCCCCGCCGCGCGGCGGCGCTCGCTGGGCAGGCGCTCAAACTGACCGCTGATGGCTTCTACCCGCTGCCACGCTGCTGCATGGTCGGGGCTGGCCGCCAGCCATAAACGCCACGCCTGCCGCTGATGTTCGCTGACGCCGCCGCTACTCAAGGTGGCGAACCAGTCGGCGGCCTGTTGCAGCACCCCATAGTCGAGCGTTGGCGAAGTCATGCGCCCTGCTCCAGCAGCAGGCAATGCAGCATCGCCTGGGCCATGTACTTTTTCACCATGCGCTCGGACACCTGCAAGCGCGTGGCGATCACGGCGTAGGTCAAGCCGTCCAGCTGCGACCAGAGGAATGCCTGACGCACCTTGCTCGGCAAGCGCAGCAGCATGGCGTCGATGGCCAGCAAGGTTTCCATAATGAGTTCGCGCTCTTGCGGCGAGGGCGCGTAGTGCTCGGGCTTGGCGGCCAGGGCATCGAGGTAGGCGCGCTCAACGGCTTGGCGGCGCCAGAAGTTGACCAACAACGAATGGGCGATGGTCGACAGGTAAGCGCGCGGCTCGCGCAGCGTCGGCAGGTCGCTGTCTTTGCTGAGCACGCGCAGGAAGGTGTCTTGAGCCAGGTCCGCCGCATTCTCGGCGCAGCCCAGACGCTTGCGCAGCCAACCGCTCAGCCAGCCATGATGCTCGCGGTAAAGCTGCTGCAGGGATTGCTCAGCGGTGTGTGACTGCACCTGAAAACCCATTGCTCAAGATTAATGCGCAAATGGTAATTCTTCTCAAGCGCGAATTGCTAGCTCTAGATGTGCCGAGCCGCAAAACTACAGATTGATCGGCCGCCGCCCCGCCAGCGCGTGGGCCAGGGTGCCGCCATCGACCAGCTCCAGTTCGCCGCCCAACGGCATGCCGTGGGCAATGCGCGAGGCGATCAAGCCTTTATTGCTGAGCAATTGGGCGATGTAGTGGGCCGTGGCTTCGCCTTCAACCGTGGGGTTGGTGGCCAGAATCACCTCGGCG
Organism: Pseudomonas sp. AC229; assembly: GCF_979254655.1. Classification (NCBI taxonomy): domain Bacteria; kingdom Pseudomonadati; phylum Pseudomonadota; class Gammaproteobacteria; order Pseudomonadales; family Pseudomonadaceae; genus Pseudomonas; species Pseudomonas sp. AC229. The sequence goes on along the minus strand of NZ_CEEDHK010000003.1, from coordinate 186,037 downwards.
AAGTTGCCCGCCTCGATGCGCGCCAGCAGCTCGGGCACGCCAATGGCTTCCGGGCCCAGGCCGTCGAGCGGTGAGAGATGGCCCTTGAGCACGAAGTAGCGGCCACGAAAGCCCGTCTGTTCGACCGCGTTTACGTCCATCGGCCCTTCCACCACGCACAGCACGCTGTCGTCGCGGCGCGGGTCTTGGCAGGTTTGGCAAATGGCATCTTCGCTCAGCGTTCGGCATTGCTGGCAATGGCCAACGCCTTCCATCGCCTGGGTTAACGCCTGCGCCAGGCGCAGTGCGCCGCTGCGATCACGCTCCAGCATCTGCAACGCCATGCGCTGAGCAGTCTTCTGCCCGACGCCGGGAAGAATGCGCAGCGAATCAATGAGTTGGCGGATCAGCGGGCTGAAGCTCATGGGTGGGAATCCGGAATGAACAATGACGGGACATTAAAAGCATCGAGGCTAAAGCCTCTCCCACACGACAAAGGTTTCATTGTAGGAGCGGCTTTACCCGCGATGCTTTTTGCATCAAGAGCATCGCGGCTAAAGCCGCTCCTACAGGATCAGCGCTTTGTTGTGAGGGAGGCTTCAAGCATCCGGCGTGCTCAGGCGATGTACAGGGCAAGGCGCCGGTGAGCGAGGCCCCGCAGTGGGCTCAAGCCCATGAGGACGCCGAGTTCACCGGCAACGCCGCCTTGTGCATCGCCTGGGCGCGTCGATCAATCAAAAAGGCATTTTGAAGCCGGGGGGGAGCTGCATGCCGGCGGTCATGCCGCCCATTTTCTCCTGGCTGCTTTGCTCCACCTTACGCACCGCATCGTTAACGGCTGCGGCGATCAGGTCTTCGAGTACTTCCTTGTCTTCCTGCATCAGGCTGTCGTCGAGGGTGATGCGTTTGACGTCATGACGCCCGGTCATTACCACGCTCACCAGCCCAGCGCCGGCTTGGCCGGTCACTTCGGCGTTGGCCAGTTCTTCCTGCATCTTGGCCATCTTTTCTTGCATCTGCTGCGCCTGCTTCATCAGGCCGGCCATGCCACCTTTCATCATGGGAATCACCTCACGTTAAGTAATGCTTCACGACGCCACGGGGGCGTCCACAGGCTCAATGGTGCCGTCGCGAATGGTCGCGGCGAATTGCTGAATCATTTCTTTGATCAGCGGATCGTCATGAATCGACGCCTCCGCCGAACGCTGCCGGTTCGCGCGCTTGCGGGCTGCGGCCTGAGCCGGGGTTTCCTGCTCGGGCGTGCGCAGCTCGATTTCCAGTTTGATCGGACGCTTGTGGTAGGCATCCAGCGCCTCGTTCAAACGCCGCTGCTGAGTAGCATTAAAGAGCGCGCTTTGGCCGGGGTCCAGGTGCAGGGTCCAGGTGTCGCCGTCTACCGCCACCAGGCTGCAGTTGGCGGCGATGCTGCCGGTGAGGCCGGTGATGCCCAGGCGCGGGAACAACTCCAGCCACTCAGCGGCCAGGCCCGTGGCCGGTTTGGCGGCGGGCAATGGCGCCAGTTCCGCCGGGGCTGGGGCATCGATGCCCATGGAATCCAGCGCATCGAGGTAGGCGTCGGTTTCGCCTTCGGCAATGTAGTAATCGTCGTCGCCGGGCGGCGGCTCGTCGTCATCGTCGTCGCTGACATCGGCCGGCGTGTTGATGACCACGGCGGCTTCAGTTTGCACGGCGACCGGCGCAGGCGCAGGCAGCAACGGCGCCGGGGCGACCTCGGCAGGCACTGCGATGAGTTCGGGAACCGGAACAGGGGCAACGGCCGCAGGTTTTTGCTCTTCCCACGGCAAATCGATGGGGGCAGCCGCTACGGGTTCCGGCTGGGGCTCGGGCTGAGGGTGTGGCGCAACCACGGCAACGACGGGCGCAGGCTCAGGTTCCGGCTGCGGCTGCGGCGCAACGACCTGGGGCTCAGGGATTGGCGCTGGCGTTGGCGCCACAGGTTCAGGCGCTGCAATAGGTGCAACCGGCGCGGCCATAGCTGCGCCGGCCACTGGGTTAGGTCGGGGATCAGCAGTGGCCTGGCTAATCCCGAGTGGCTTTAGCGCCACCCTCGGCACATCGCCCGTATCCGCCGGGCGGAAGGCCAACATGCGCAGCAGCACCATTTCAAAGCCACCGCGCGGGTCCGGCGCCAGCGGTAAATCGCGGCGGCCGATCAGGCCCATCTGGTAATAGAACTGCACGTCTTCGGCAGGCAATGCCTGAGCCAGTGCCAACACACGGTCACGGTCGCCCTGGCCGTTGTCCACCGCTTCCGGCAATGCCTGGGCGATCGCGACGCGGTGCAACACGTTGAGAATTTCTGCCAGCACGCCAGCCCAGTCCGGCCCCTGCTCGGCCAGGTGCCGAATGGCTTCGATCAGCGCCCGCGCGTCACCTTCCAGCAGCGCATGCAACACGCCGTACACCTGGCCGTGATCCAGCGTGCCGAGCATGGCGCGCACGTCGGCGGCCAACACTTTGCCCTCGCCAAAGGCAATGGCCTGGTCAGTCAGGCTCATGGCGTCGCGCATCGAACCATCGGCGGCGCGGCCCAGCAACCACAGGGCATCGTCTTCAAACGGCACCTGTTCCACACCCAAAACGTGGGTCAAATGCTCGACCACACGCTCAGGCGGCATGTTCTTCAGCGAGAACTGCAGGCAGCGGGAAAGAATGGTGACGGGCAGCTTCTGCGGGTCGGTGGTGGCCAGCAGGAATTTAACGTGGGGTGGCGGCTCTTCGAGGGTTTTCAGCAAGGCATTGAACGAGTGCGACGAGAGCATGTGCACTTCGTCGATCAGGTAGACCTTGAAGCGGCCACGGCTGGGCGCGTATTGCACGTTGTCGAGCAGCTCGCGGGTGTCTTCCACCTTGGTGCGGCTGGCGGCGTCGACTTCGATCAGGTCGACAAAGCGGCCTTCATCAATCTCTTTACACACCGAACAGGTGCCACACGGCGTGGAGCTGATGCCGGTTTCACAGTTCAGGCATTTAGCGATGATGCGCGCGATGGTGGTTTTGCCCACGCCGCGGGTGCCGGTGAACAGATAGGCGTGGTGCAGGCGCTGGCTGTCCAGCGCGTTGATCAGAGCCTTGAGCACATGGGTCTGGCCGACCATTTCGCGGAACGAGCGCGGACGCCATTTACGTGCAAGAACCTGATAACTCATCGAAAACCGTCGCAACTGGGGGGCAAGAAAAGTGGGGCTAATCCTAGCGGAGCACGGGGCAAATTGCATCCGACTTGGCGCACAGCCCGGCAGGTCGCGCTTGCGCTCAGTGGCAGACAAACCTTTTTAGCGAGCCGGCGCCGGGCACAAGGCGTATAAACCGTTTGCCGGCCGCTTCGGCCCGCTCCATACCTTTCAGGGATTTCCCGTTATGGCTGCCAACAAACACTCGCTCGACCAACTGGCAAACCGTTTTCTCGGCAAGGATCACGCCGCGCTCGACCCGGAAGAAGTCAGTGTGTTGGAACACATGACCGACCACCGCCCGGTCAGCCGCGACGCCGCTGATGCCGCAGACGACATCTCAACCTTCGGCCAGCGCTTGTCGGACCGCGTGGCAGAGATCGGCGGTTCGTGGTCGTTCATCATCGCCTTCACCGTCATTCTGCTCGGCTGGATGCTGCTCAACACCGACGTGCTCGCCCACTTCGGCATGGCCTTCGACCCCTACCCTTATATTTTCCTCAACCTGATGCTCTCCACTGTCGCCGCCATTCAGGCGCCGGTGATCATGATGAGCCAGAACCGACAAGCCGCCAAAGACCGCCTTGCCGCAAGCCTCGACTTCGAAGTGAACCTGCGCGCCGAGCTGGAAATCATGCGCCTGCACGAAAAAATCGACCAAGCGATCACCGAGCGGCTGGACCGGATTCTGGCCAAATTGGAAAACGGTGAGCGGTTAGCCCGAACCTCAGAACAGACCGACTAATGAGGTTGGGGCGAAGGAAAATTCAGCCCGGCCTGATCTCAAATTGCCAGCTGCGTAAGCAGAAACTACGCTCACGATTCCTACAAGGAGTGTGAGATGGAATTTCTAGAAAGACTTAACGCGCTGTCCTCGAAGGTGCGCCAGCAGAGCGCAACGATCCAAACGGAAGAAGCCACGAAAATCGCTTTCGTCATGCCGTTTATAAACTCTGTGCTTGGTTACGATGTTTTCGACCCTTCAGAGGTGACGCCGGAATACGTATGCGATGTGGGTACGAAGAAGGGTGAGAAGATCGATTACGCCATCCTTAAAAATGGTCAGATTCAGATCCTAATCGAATGCAAAAAAATTGGTGAGCCACTCAGCATCAATCACGCAAGCCAGCTGTTCAGGTACTTCCACGTTACAAGCGCGCGGATATCGATCTTAACGAATGGGCAGATATATCGATTTTTCACCGATCTTGACGCGCCCAACAAAATGGATGAGAAGCCGTTTCTTGAACTTGATCTTCTGGACATTGATGAGCACGCCGTACCTGAACTACAAAAGCTGACTAAATCTGCCTTCGACGTGGACTCGATAATCAGCGCTGCCGGAGAACTCAAGTACGTCGGGCAAATAAAGAAGGCCATCGCTCATCAATTCAATCAGCCCGACGATGATTTCGTGAAGTTTTTTGCGACCCGCGTGTATGACGGAATGATCACGCAAAAAGTGCGAGAACAGTTCGCGACGTTAACGCGCAAGGCCACTGCGCAGTTTCTGAGCGACCAAGTTAATGATCGCTTGAAATCAGCTATGAGTGGAGCACCTCTGCCTGCGTATGCAATAGCGCCAGCGGCAGTGGTCGAGAGCGCAGATAAGCCTGAAGAGAGCGAAGCCGACTTAATTCAGACGACGCTGGACGAGCTGGAGGGATTTCACATCGTTAAAGCCATTATTAGGACTGTGGTCGAAGCCAAACGAATTATTCATCGCGATACGCAGAGCTACTTCGGAGTATTGCTTGATGACAACAACCGTAAACCGCTTTGCCGGCTTCATTTTAATCGTAGCCAGAAGTACCTCGGTGTATTCGACCAAGATAAAAACGAAACCCGACATCCCATTAACTCTCTCGACGACATATACGGCTTTTCCGAACAGTTGAAAGCTACCGTTGCCTTCTACGATTGAATCGCCGACACGCCAGCCTTGATAAGAAACAGAAAATGGAGGCCGTTGCGTTAAGGCCAACTTAACGCAACGGCTCCACCAGTTTCCCCGTGCGGTCAATTACGCCCCATTTCCCGCCAGCCATTGCCCAATGCCCATCGCCATCGGACGGACCACGAGTGCAGCCTTGGCACACCTGGGCGCGGCCTTGTTCGAATGGCGTGCCCCAGTCGTAGGTGGCTGCAATAACAGGGTTCAGGTTTACGTCGTAATAGCCGACCTTGCCGTTGACCCAGGCGCGTACCAGCCCCTCTTCGAAGTAGTCGGCGCCGTTGTCGAAGGTCAGCACATGCAGAAGCTTGGCCTGGCGGTTGATGTAGTACATGTCGCCGTCGATGCCCACGCTGGCAAGGCCGTTTTCGTCGAAGTCCATGCGTTTGAAATGCTCATGCGCCAGTTCCACAGCAGTGCCGGTGCGCCGGGCGCAATGTTCGAACGGGGTCAGGCCTTCGTCGCTATCGCCCGGCGAATAAAAGCATGTCAACGGCCAGTCGGCGGCCTGTGCGCCGCCGGTCAAAAGCGCAAACACCAGCGCCGAGCGCAAGAGTGCGGCGGGAATGCTAGACATATACACGGAACCCCTTTAACGGAACGCTGCTCTTTATCCCTGAAGCCAGGACGGTTCGACAATGGTAGTGCAGCGAATACGTGAAACCGCCCCCATCTGCCACAGGCGCCCTGCATGAAATCACTTGCGTTGCTTGCGCTGTACCTAGGCCTGTCGCTGAGCAGTAGCGCGCAAGCCGAAGTAAAAGTTGAGCCGTTGGAAGCCGAGGCCATTGCCAAAGACGCCTACATTTACGGCTATCCCATGCTTGAGCTGTACAAAACGCTGTATATCCAGGCCGTTGACACCGAAAGCACGGCGTACCAGGCGCCGTTCAATCGGGTGTCGCACAACAGCGATGTCTACAACGGCAAAACCACGGCGGTGCAGTCGCCTATTGCCGACACCCGCTATTCCTTCGCCTGGCTTGATCTGCGCGCCGAACCCATCGTCATGACCTTGCCGGCAGTGGACAGCAACCGCTACTTCTCGGTGCAACTGACCGATATTTTCACCCACAATTTTGCCTACCTCGGCAGCCGCACCACCGGGCGCAAAGGCGGCCGCTATTTGATTGCAGGGCCCGACTGGCAAGGTGCGACGCCGGCAGACGTCGACCAGGTAATCCGCAGCGAGAGCAGCATCGTTTACGCGCTCTACCGCACCCAACTGTTCGACCCCAGCGATATGGCCAAGATGCGCCGCGTGCAGCAGGGTTACACCCTGAAACCGCTGAGCAGCTTCCTCAAGCTGGAGGCCCGGCCCACGGCGCCAAGACTCGACTGGCCGGTGCCAAGCCCCGACACCACTGCCACGCCGACGGCCTTTCGGCTGATGGATTTTCTGCTGCGCTTTGCACCGCCGCACCCTTCTGAAGTCGGCCTGCGTCGGCGCTTTGCCAATATCGGCATCGACAGCGACCAACCGTTTATCGAAGACCGCCTGACGGCTACGCAATACAAAGCCCTGCAAGCCGGTATCGATGCGGCGCGGGCCGAATTCGCCGCATTTAAGAGTTCGGAAGTCGACACCGGGCTGATTCCCACCACCGAGCTGTTCGGCGACCGCGAGCATTTGGCCAACAATTACCTGGGCCGTTACGCCGGCGCCGCCGTTGCGCTGTTTGCCGCCTCGGCCGACGAAGCGAACTTCATCGGCTACTTCAACGACGAATACCAACAGCCGCTCAACGGCCTGCGCAAGCAATACGCCCTGCACTTTGCCAAGGATCAATTGCCGCCGGTGGATGCGTTCTGGTCGCTGACGCTGTACGACGCCAACACCAAACTGCTGATCGACAACCGCCTGAACCGCTACCTGGTGAACTCGCGAATGCTCAACCGCCTGCAACGCGACCCGGATGGCGGCCTGACCCTGTACCTGCAACGCCTAACGCCGGGCATTGCGCTTGAAAGCAACTGGCTGCCCGTGCCGCCCGGCCCATTTTACGGCGTGTTGCGGTTGTACCAACCCCAACCCGAAGTGGCCAACGGCCAATGGAAACCACCGGTGATTACGGTGCAACCGTAGCCGCCGCGCAAAGTCAGCAAGCCTGAATTTTGAATCGTCAAACCACCGCCCGTGCAGAAATAACGAAAGTTCCCGACACAACCACCGTCATCCTCGCGAACGCGGGGATCCAGAGTTCCGAACCGGACCACGCCTCCAAAAATCCCGCGCCACCCTGTAGGAGCGGCTTCAGCCGCGATGCCTTTTAGCGCGCCACCGCTCCCAAACCACGTCTACCACCCAGCCACCCCCGCCCCTCGAACAACGCCGCTTGCGAACCCGCACGAAATACGCTGATATCGCCCACCCGTCCCCGCCCGAGCCGAACCATGCTGACCGCTTTCCTCATCTTCGCCTTCACCATGCTCTTGGTTATCTGGCAGCCCAAAGGCCTCGGCGTCGGTTGGTCGGCGTCGGTCGGCGCGCTGCTGGCGTTGGCGTTTGGCGTGGTCGGGCTGCATGACATTCCCACGGTGTGGGCAATCGTCTGGAACGCCACCGCCACCTTTATTGCCCTGATCGTTATCAGCCTGATTCTCGATGAGGCCGGTTTTTTCGAATGGGCGGCGCTGCATGTGGCGCGTTGGGCACGGGGCAACGGTCGGCGACTGTTTGCCTTCACCGTGCTGCTGGGTGCGGCGGTGTCGGGCTTGTTTGCCAACGACGGCGCGGCGCTGATTCTCACGCCCATCGTTATTTCCCTGTTGTTAGCCCTGCGCTTTTCCCCCGCTGCGACCCTGGCATTTGTGATGGCAGCCGGCTTTATCGCCGATACCGCCAGCCTGCCGCTGGTGGTGTCGAACCTGGTGAACATCGTGTCGGCCGACTACTTCAAGCTCAGCTTCAACGACTACGCCGCCGTCATGGTGCCGGTGAACGTGGTCAGCGTGGCCGCCACGCTGGGCGTGCTGTACCTGTTTTTTCGCCGCGACATTCCGCTCGCCTATGCCACCGAAGACCTCAAGCTGCCGGCCGATGCCATTCGCGACCGGCCGACCTTTGCCGTCGGCGTCGGCGTGCTGGTGGTGTTGCTGATCGGCTTGTTTGCGCTGGAACCGCTGGGCATTCCGGTGTGCGTGATCGCCGGCGCTTGCGCCGCCGCGCTGTACGCCGTGGCCGCCCATGGCCACGTGATTCCCACGCGCCGCGTGCTGCGCGACGCACCGTGGCAAATCGTGGTGTTTTCGCTGGGTATGTATTTGGTGGTGTACGGCCTGAAAAACGCCGGCCTTACCGCCTACCTGACGCAACTGCTGAATTATTTTGCCAAACACGGCGTGTGGGCTGCGGCCATGGGCACCGGCGTGACCACGGCGCTGCTGTCATCGGTCATGAACAACCTGCCCAGCGTGCTGATCGGCGCCTTGTCGATTCAAGACTCCGCCGCCGTTGGCGTAGTACGCGAAGCGATGATTTACGCCAACGTCATCGGCTGTGACCTGGGCCCGAAAATCACTCCCATCGGCAGCCTGGCCACCTTGCTCTGGCTGCATGTGCTGGCGCGCAAAGGCATTCGCATTACCTGGGGTTATTACTTCAAGGTCGGCATCGTGCTGACCTTGCCGGTGCTGCTGATCACCCTCGCCGCCCTGGCCGTGCGCCTGGGCGGCTGACAGCGCTCAAGGCGTGTTCAGCGACACGCCTTGAGGTCGACCTTGCCGACATACGGATTGCCGCGCCCCATCACGCACGCCACCTTCTGATTGCGCGCCAATTCCCACGGCTTCACCGGGTACTGCTTATTCCACGCCGTATAAAGCTGCTTGTCCTGCTTGGACAAACGCAGGCCGTAACGCTGGCTCATATAAAAATACGTGCGCGCCACCATGCCGCGCACCTGCGGCCGGGGCATGGCTTTGCGCGCCTTGAAATCCACCACCATCGGGCAGGCGCCGTACTGCGTTGGCTTCTGCGGCAACCAGCCGTAGCCGAAGTTACTGCGGTCGCCATTCACCTCACCAACGCTGGGCACCAAATTGTGCAAATCAGCCTCGGCCAGGCGGTAGGTCTGGTCCGAGCGCGCGCAGTTGGAGCGTCCACCCTTCTGCCAGCACTGGCGCTGATGCCCAATCACCCACGCCGGCACAATGTGCTCCCACTCCACCCGCGAAGCGCGCTGGGCATTCTTGCGCGGCACATAACCACAGCTTTTCAAATCCACCTTGTTCCCGGAAAACCGACACCCGCAATAGAACTCAACCGGGTTGGAGGCATACAGCTTCCAGCCGGCTTTCTTGGCTTCGGCAAACGTACGGGGCGCGGCGTGGGAAACATTCAGGGCGAGGGAAAACAGCAGGCACAGCAGGAACAAACTACGCGACATCGGGGCGTGTCCTTGGCAGCGAGGAAGAAAGCGAAAGACTGTATGCACATACAGCTATTTCGTAATCTTCCTACAAAGCTGTAGGACCGTTCAATGGTGGCAGATTAGTTTCCCGGCGCTGGATAGCGAGACACCCACACGCGGGGCAACAAAACGCGCGCCGGACGGGGCGTATTAACAGGAGAGGGAAACAAGAGAGAAAAAACCAGGATTTCAGAAGGAGGCAACCCCCACCAGCCACACCCCGGCACACAATGTTCCCGCTGTGGCTGCTTCCTTCCGGACCTGACCAGGTTAACGGGTAATCGTTGCGGGGGGACCGATGGGGGTCACCATAACGCGTGCCTTCAAGGCTGAAGGCCGCGCCATTGTACCGGCTTGTTTGGAACTTACAACCGCCTCGTGCGGTTTAAAAACGCATCCACTACAAGCACTTGCGATGCACGGCTTAGCGTCCGCAGCCGGGGTATTTTTTCCCGGCGGTGGCGTTCGGCAGGCCGAGGAAGTCGAGGATGTGCGGCGTCACGCCATCCACTTGCAACAGCGGGGTGGCGCTCAGGTCGCCGACGCAGTACGCGGTTTTGCCGGGGTTCTGGTAGCTGTTGTTGAGGATCAGGATGGTGCTGCGCTCGCCCGCGCTTTGCCCACCGTGGCCGCTACCGGTGCCGCCATGATCGGAGGCGACCACGATCAGCCATTCTTCGTTGGCGTAGCCCGGGCGCGCGGCAAGGGTGTCGAGCACCTGTTGGATCTGCGCATCTTCGCCGCGGATTTTGCTTTGGTAGAACGCGTTCATCGGCTCATAGCTGGCGGCATGGATATCGACGTTGTGCAGGTAGTAGAAAATCGCCGTGGGCGGGTTTTTCCACGCAAGCCAGCCTTTCACGGTGTCGGTGGCCTGCTGGGAGTTCTTCGCGCTGTTGGCAACCACGAAGTCGGCACCGACGGGTTTGAGGTTGTGGGTGATGTTGAACCAGTCGCCCACCACGCCAACGGTAGCGGTCGGGTACTGCTGCTTCAGCAGATCGAACACGTGCGGTTTGCGCATGGCCAGATCAATCGTATTGCTCGTCACGCCATGGGCGTCGGCCCAAAAGCCGGTGAAGGCGCTGGCCCAACCGGGGCCGCTGACGGTGTCCTGCACGCCGCCGGCCAACACGTTGCGGTGAAAGGCGCCGCCATCGGCCAATGCACTGAGGGCCGGCGTGGCTGCGCAACCTTGGCAAAACAGGGCGTCGCCGCGCAGGCCATCCATGCCAATAAACAGCACGTGTTTGTTGCCGGGCACCGGGTTGGCGATGCCTTCGCCCGCTACCAGAAAATAATGGTCGTACGGGTTGCCGGCGTAGTTGGTTTTCAGCCCGCCGACGTCGCTGGCGCGTTTGTCGCTGAGGTCGCAAGCGCTGGTGGTCTTGTTGAAGTCGAAGGATTTGCACCAACTGCTGCGGCTGGCATCGGTGCAGGCGCTCGCGCAGTCTTTTGGGGTGACGTTTTTCAGGTTCTCGACGTTGTAGCCGGAAATGGCCGCATTGGTAACCCGCGAGAAATTTACCAGCGGGTCCGGCTTGAGCGAGTAATGGTCGTAGGGGTTGCCGCTGTAGTCGGTTTTCAGCCCGCCCACGTCGCTGCCGCGTTTGTCGCTGAGGTCGCAGGCGCTGGTGGTTCGGTCGAAGTCGAACGACACGCACCAGCCTGAGCGATCACTAGCCTGGCAGGCCTCGGCGCATTGCTGCGGGGTGACGGCTGTGAGGTTTTCGCGGTTGTAGCCGGAAATGGCGGCGTTGGGTGTCAGGGTGAAATCGGCCAGCCCGCTGGCGTGGGCGACAGGCGCCAGCCAGGCGGCAACAAGCGTGAAGGTCAGGCGCAGGAAGACAGGTTTCATGGCGGTTCCGTGGCGATGAAGGGAGTTCGCACGGTAGAAAAGCGAGATGACCGCGCGACTATCAAATCCATACGCAAAGTTGCTGCTCGGTATTGACTCAACCTATGCCTGGCGCAAGGCGGGATGCCTGAACAGCGCGGCGCCCCCGCCCTTTCGGTTATACAGGCGCCACGCTGACAGGGTGCGGTGCTGGTCTGCGGTTCAGCTCGCCCCGCACGCAGGGTGCTTGCGGCCTTCCGTCTGGTTGGGCAACCGGAAAAAATCAAGAATATGCGGCGCGCTGCCATCCACTTGCAGCATCGGCGTAGCGGACAAATCGCCAACGCAGTAACGCAGCTTGGTCGGGTTTTTGTAGCTGTTGTTGAGAATAAGCGGGGTGCTGCGCTCCCCCGCGCTTTGGCCGCCGTGGCCGCTGCCCTGGCCGCCGTGGTCGGAGGTGACCACGATCAGCCACTCTTCCTCGGCATAGGTAGAGCGCGCTGCCAACGCATCGATTACTTGCTGAATCTGGGCATCCGCCGCGCGGATTTTGCTCTGGTAGTAGGCGTTCAACGGCGCGTAGCTGTTGGCATGAATATCCACGTCGTGCAGGTAATAGAAGATGGCAGTCGGTGCGTGTTTCCACTTCAACCAGTTTTTCACGGTGTCCGTGGCCTGCTGGGAGTCTTTGCTGCGGTTGGCAAACACGAAATCGGCTTTGGTCGGCTTGAGGTTGTGGGTGATGTTGTACCAGTCGCCTACCACACCCACCGTGGCGGTTGGGTAGGCCGTCTTGAGCAGATCGAACACGTGGGGCTTGCGCATCGGCAAGCCAGTGTCGTTACTCGTTACGCCGTGCTGACTGGCCCAGAAGCCGGTGAAGGTGGTCGCCCATCCAGGTCCACTGAAGGTGGATTGCACCCCACCGGCCAACACATTTCCGTGGAAGGCGCCGCCGTTTGCGAGGGCGGTCAAGGCCGGCGTAACCGCGCAGCCTTTGCAAAACAACGCATCACCTCGCAGGCCGTCAATACCGATGAACAGCACATGCTTTTTGCCGGGGACCGGGTTGGGAACGCCTTCGCGCTGGCCCACGAAGTAGTGGTCGTAGCCCCAATAGTTGCCTCTCAATCCACCGACCTCGGTGGCCCTCTTGTCGCTCAGGTCACATTCTTTCTTGTGGGTGTAATAGTCAAAGGATTTGCACCAACTAACGCGGCTGGGGTTTGAACAGGCGCTGGCGCAGTCTTCGGGGGACACGTCCTGAAGGTGCTGAACGTTGTGGCCTTCGATGGCTGCATTGGCCACGAAGGTGTAGGCCGGCAGTGCGTTTGACTTGAGTGAGTAGTGATCATACGGGTGGCCCGAATAGTTGGTTTTCAAGCCGCCTACCCCGTCGGCGCGCTTGTCGCTCAAGTCGCATTGCCAACTGTATTTGTAGTAGTCGAACGAAATACACCAGCCGGCGCGACTGGCATTGGAACAGGCGGCTGCGCAGTCCTCGATTGATACGTTGGACAGGGACTCGACGTTGTGGCCGTCGATGGCGGCGTTGCGCGTGTGGGTGTAGGCCGGGAGCGCGTTGGTTCTCAGAGCATAATGGTCGTAAGGGTTGCCGGCGTAGTTGGTCTTGAGGCCGCCGACGCCACCGGCGCGTTTGTCACTCAGGTCGCATTTTCTGGCGCTCTTGTGGTAATCGAAGGAGGTACACCAACTGGCGTAGGTGCCCTGGCAGGCCAGCGCGCAGTCTTGCGGAGTGACGTTGGCGAGCTGGTGGCGGTTGAAGTCGAGGATGGCGGCATTGGGGGTCAGGGTGAAATCCGCCAGCCCGATAGCCTGGGCCGTTGCGGGCAGGCAGGCGGCCGCCAGCGATAAGGCACAATACAAAAAGACAGTTTTCATGGCAGGTCCCAAGTGATTGAAATCGTTCACGCGGGGAAAAGCCTAACGTGACCTGTGCCGGCGCAAGCACAAGCAAAAAGCCAGGTCGTTTGCCCTGGCTTTTTAATTAACCCTTAAAAATCAAACGGGTAGTGAAATTCATGTGTAGGACGTTTTACGCGTCAGGCCGCACCTGCCTTTTACACTCGGAAGCTTCCCACCAGTTTTGCCAGCCCAGTCGACAGCTCAGAGAGGCGTTGACTGGCTTCGGTACTTTTCTCTGACGTCGCCGCCGCTTCATTGGACAGTTCGCGAATGTCGCTGATGTTGCGGGCGATTTCTTCGGTGACGCTGCTTTGCTCTTCACAAGCCGTGGCGATTTGCGCGGCCATGTCATTGATGCGCCCGACCGAGTCGCTGGACTCAGACAAAATCTGGTCGACACCCGCCGCGCGGTCGACGCTGTCCCGCGCTTTGATGCTGCCCGAGTCCATCGCCTTCACGGCGTTCTGCACGCCCACTTGCAGGCGTTCGATCATGTTCTGAATGTCTTTGGTCGAGTCTTGCGTGCGGGCGGCCAGGGCGCGCACTTCGTCGGCGACCACCGCAAAACCTCGCCCCTGCTCCCCTGCCCGCGCGGCTTCGATAGCAGCGTTCAGCGCGAGCAAGTTGGTCTGTTCGGCGATGCCTTTGATCACCGCCAGCACCGCGCCGATGTTGGCGGTTTCCTGTTCAAGGGTCTGGATGGTGCCGGAAGCGCTTTCTACCTCCTGGGCCAGCTGGCGCATGGCGCTAATGGTCGCGCCGACCACCTGAGCGCCTTCGCGCGATTGCACTTCGGCAGTACGCGCGGCGTCGGCGGCGTTCTGCGCGTTGCGCGCGACTTCATTGACCGCTGCGCTCATTTCGGTGGCGGCGGTGCTGACCTGGTCGACGGCGGCGTGTTCGCTGCTGATCAAGCGGTCGTTGGCGGCGGCCATGCCGGCCAGGTTTTGCGCCGAGGCAGCCACTTCGCCGGTGACGCGGCCAACCTCTTTGATCAGCGGCTGCAGCTTGTCGAGGAAGCGGTTGAACGCCGCGCTTAGCTGGCCCAGCTCGTCACGGGACAACACGTCCAAGCGCACGCGCAAATCGCCGTCGCCATCGGCGATTTGTTCGATGCGGTGCAGCAGGTTTTCCAACGGACGAGTCACCAGAATCGGGAAGCCCACCACCAGAATCAGGCACACCAGCAGGCCGAACGCGACGATGCCGCCTTGCTGCCAACTGAGCTCTTTACCTTGGGTAATGGCGGCGGTGCCTTCAGCATTGGCGGCGGCATCTTCAAGCTCGCCGAGCTTGTCGATGGCGTCGCGCATGGCTTCGAACTGCGTTTCACTGGTGCCGAAACTCAGCGCGCTGGCGGCGTCGGGGTCGCTGCCCGCCAACTGCACGACATTGAGCGAGGTGGCCTTCCAGGTCGCATAACCCTGGTCGAACTGGGCGACCAAGGCTTGGGCCTCGGGGCTGGGGTCCATGGCGGCGTATTTATGCACGCGGTCGTAAGCCTGCTGCATGTTCTCGCCATGGGAGGTTTTCAGCCCGGCGATGTGCTCGCCGGCGGCTTCATCAAGCAAGCTGCGTTCGGCCACGAACGCTTGATACAGATCGCGGTCAGCATTGAGCAACAGACTGATGGCGGGCAGATAACGGTTGGTCAGCTTGCCGCTGGAATCGGCGACCTGAGTAATGCCTCGCACCCCCAGCACGCCCATCAGTACCAGCAGCACCGCCAGCACCAGAATGGGCAGGGCAATTTTCCAGCGGAAACCCAAGTCGGCAAACACGCGCAGCATGATGATTCTCCAAGCGACAGAACAACTCTTTGCAAGCGTAGACGCTCGCCGCGTTTTTATCGGGCGCGTTGGAGGCATTCTGAGATCACCGCCGCACACCACGCTTGTGAGGCTATCGGCCAGCCGTGGCGGCGCCTGAAGGTCGCAGGGAAAAATGCCGGAGGTGCCTGATTGGCCAGGGCTTTTGTGCTAGCGTGCCGGCTTTCGCGCAGCACCCTTTCAGTAACCGTTTAAAGGAACAGCCAGCATGGCCATGAGCAAAGACCAGTTGATCAGCGATATCGCCGAAGCCACCGACGCCTCCAAGGCGACCGTCCGCGCGGTCTTGGAGCAACTGAGCGAGATCGTCAGCGACGCGCTAGAGAATTACGACGAAATCACCTTGCCGGGCATCGGCAAACTGAAAGTCGCCGACCGCCCTGCCCGCACCGGCCGCAACCCGCAGACCGGCAAGGCGATCGAAATTGCTGCGAAGAAAGTGATCAAGTACGTGCCGGCCAAGGCATTGAATGACGCGATCAACTGAGGATCGGCTGAGCAGCATCGCGGCTAAAGCCGCTCCTACATCGCACCACCTGTAGGAGCGGCTTTAGCCGCGATTGGTTAGCAGGGTCAAGCCTCGATGCCATACCCCGCCAACGCCCGCAAAAACTCGGCTTCGTCGAGCACCTTCACACCCAGTTCATTGGCCTTGGCCAACTTCGAACCCGCTCCCGGCCCGGCCACTACGCAGGTGGTTTTCGCCGATACCGAACCCGCCACCTTGGCGCCCAGGCTTTCCAGCTTTTCCTTGGCAATGTCGCGGCTCATGATTTCCAGACTGCCAGTCAGCACCCAGGTTTGCCCAGCCAGCGGCAGCCCTTCGACCACGCGCTTTTCACTGTCCCAGTGCATGCCAAATTCGCGCAGCTGCGCTTCGATTTTCAGCGCGCGTTCACGGTTTTCGGCGACGGCGAAGAACTCGCGCACGGCATTCGCGGGCTTTTCACTCAGGGCTTGGCGCAGGTCGAGCCAGTCGGCGTCGAGCACCTTTTGCAGCGACTCGCCAAACTTGGCTGCAAGGGTTTTCGCGCCGGTGGGGCCAACGGAAGCAATATGCAATTTGTCCAGCAACCCGGCCAGTGTGGTGCTGGCGGCATACTCGGCGCCCAGATCGCCCTGGCCCTGAATATCGAGCACCTGTTCAAGCTGCTCGATCACGCTCTGGTTGTGGCTGTCGCTGAAGAATTCATGAATCTCATAAGCCACTTCAAGGCCCACGTCTGGCAGGTAGGTGAGCACTTCGGGTAACGCCTGTTTTATGCGCGCCACCGAGGCCAGCGACCGGGCGAGCACCTTGGCGGTTTCTTCGCCGACGTCGGGAATGCCGAGGGAAAAGATGAAGCGCGCCAGGTCCGGCTTGCGGCTGTTTTCGATGGCGGTCAGCAGGTTTTTGCTCGACAGCTCGGCGAAACCTTCGAGTTCGACAATCTGGTCGAAGGTCAGTTTGTACAGATCAGCCGGCGAATGGATCAGGCCTTCGTCCACCAGTTGCTCGATGGTTCTGTCGCCCAGCCCGTCGATGTCCATGGCACGGCGCGAGACAAAGTGAATGATTGCCTGCTTGAGCTGGGCGCCGCACGCCAGACGGCCGACGCAGCGGTACACGGCCCCTTCGCTAACGGTTTCGCGACCCTTGCTGCGTTTGATCAGTTGCGTGCGCTCAACGTGCGAGCCGCACACAGGGCACTGCTCCGGCACGTGCACGGGTTTGGCATCAGCAGGCCGGCGGTCGAGCACCACTTGCACCACCTGCGGAATCACATCGCCGGCGCGGCGGATGATCACGGTATCGCCGACCATCACGCCCAAGCGCGCCACTTCGTCCATGTTGTGCAGCGTGGCGTTGGCGACCATCACGCCGGCCACTTTGACCGGACGCAGGCGCGCCACCGGCGTAACCGCGCCGGTGCGGCCGACCTGGAATTCCACGGCGAGCAACTCGGTGAGCTCTTCGCTGGCGGGGAATTTGTGAGCGATGGCCCAGCGCGGTTCGCGGGCGCGAAAGCCCAGTTCGCGCTGCCAGGCCAGGTTGTTGACCTTGAACACCACGCCGTCGATCTCATACGCCAGCGCGTCGCGTTTTTCGCCGATGGCGCGGTAGTAGTCCAAACATTCCTGCGCGCCCTTGGCCAGTTTCAGCTCGCGGCTGATGGGCATGCCCCAGTCTTTGAGCGCATTAAGAATGCCGATGTGGGTGTCGGGTAATTCGCCTTGCACCTGGCCGATGCCGTAGCAGCAGAATTCCAACGGGCGCTTGGCGGTGATGCTGGAGTCCAGCTGGCGCAAACTGCCAGCGGCGGCGTTGCGCGGGTTGGCGAAGGTTTTACCGCCCTGCTCCAACTGGCTGGCATTAAGGCGTTCGAAACCGGCGCGGGACATAAACACTTCGCCGCGCACTTCCAGCACGCTGGGCCAGCCGCTGCCGTGCAGTTTGAGCGGAATGTTGCGCACCGTGCGTACATTGGCGCTGATGTCTTCGCCGGTGCTGCCGTCGCCTCGTGTGGCGCCGCGCACCAGCTTACCGTCGCGGTACAGCAGGCTTACGGCCAGGCCATCGAGTTTGGGTTCGCAGCTGTATTCCACAGTGGCACCGGCACCGAACAGGTCGCCGGCCGGAAGTTCGTCGGCCAGGCCTTCGCGCACGCGGCGGTCGAAATCCAGCAGGTCTTCTTCAGCGAAGGCGTTGCCGAGGCTGAGCATCGGCACTTCGTGCTTCACTTCGCCAAAGGCCGATTGCGCCAGGCTGCCGACGCGTTGCGTGGGCGAGTCGGGGCTGACCAGTTCCGGGTGTTCGGCTTCCAGCGCCTTCAGTTCGTGGAACAGGCGGTCGTACTCGGCGTCCGGAATGCTCGGTTCGTCCAGCACGTGGTAGCGGTAGTTGTGCATGTCCAACTCGCTACGCAGTTGGGCGATACGGGTGGCGGCGGTCTGGGCGTCGGTCATAACGGAAGTCTCGAAACGAAAAAGAGCAGCCGAAGCTGCTCAGTCATTCTAGATCTGCGTAGGAGGTAGCTTGCTGGCGATTGCTCTAACAGCTTCGCGAGCAAGCTCGCTCCTACAAAAAACAGCGGCTGGCTATCAGCGCTTATTGGTCAGCGCTTTGCGCTCGAATTCAACGATGCGCTGGCGGTAGTGTTCGATGGTTTGCGCGGTCATCACACTGCGTTGGTCATCTTTCAACTCGCCGCTCAATTCATGGGCCAACTTACGGGCCGCCGCAACCATCACATCAAATGCCTGTTTAGGATGACGCGGACCCGGCAAGCCAAGGAAGAAACTCACGGCGCGGGTGCTGAAGTGGTCGATATCGTCCAAATCAAATGTGCCGGGTTTAACCCCGTTGGCCATGGAGAACAATACTTCGCCATTGCCGGCCATGCTTTCGTGACGGTGGAAAATATCCATCTCGCCAAAACGCAGGCCACTTTCCAAAATGTTCTGCAACAGCGCCGGGCCATTAAAGCCTTCGCCTTCGCGGGCAACTACGTTGATGACCAGCACTTCTTCTACGGGCGGCAGGTCTTTGCTGTCTTGCGGCACGCTGGGATTACGTTTTTTCGGTTCAACGTCGTCAACCGGATTCAGCAGGGTTGGCACCGGCTCTTCGATGCCCAGATTCAAATCGCCTTGGCTTGGCTCAACCACTTTGCCGCGACGACGATTCAATTCGCGCGGGCTCATGGCCGGCAAATCTTCTTCTTCGACTTTGGGTTCAGTGTGGCGGTCGAGAACACGCGGCGGGCCCAGCAATTCAGGCGCGCCGTCGTCGTCCGGAAGGTTGGAGAAACTGCGGTCCAACTTGAATTTCAACTTGCCTTTACCACCGCGCATGCGCCGCCAGCCATCAAACAGAATGCCAGCGATAACAATGATGCCGATGACGATCAGCCACTCCCGCAGACCGATTTCCATGTAATTCTGTAGCCCCTGAAAAAATAATAATAATAAAGAAGGGCATCCGCCCTGTGACTCAACCCGATGATCCGATAAAAACTGCCGTCAGAACTTCAGCCTGCGTGTATCAACTCCATGTTCTGACAGACATTTCCTGCATATAAAAAATAGTGGGCAATAAGCTAGCACGACGAAAGGCAACTTTACACCGCTGTACGCGTTATGCCTCCACCAAAGCCAAGGCTTCTTCGACATCTACTGCGACAAGCCGCGAGCAGCCAGGTTCATGCATTGTTACGCCCATCAACTGATCGGCCATTTCCATGGCGATTTTATTGTGGGTGATATAGATGAATTGCACCGTTTCTGACATCTCCTTTACTAGACGCGCATAGCGCCCGACGTTGGCGTCGTCCAGCGGCGCATCCACTTCGTCGAGCATGCAAAACGGTGCCGGATTGAGTTTGAAAATGGCAAACACCAGGGCCAACGCAGTGAGTGCCTTTTCGCCACCGGATAACAGGTGAATGGTGCTGTTCTTCTTGCCTGGCGGGCGCGCCATGATGGTCACGCCGGTATCGAGCAAGTCTTCGCCGGTCAGTTCCAGGTAGGCATTGCCGCCGCCAAATACTTTCGGGAACAGCGCCTGCAACCCACCGTTGATTTGGTCGAAGGTTTCTTTGAAGCGGTTGCGGGTTTCTTTGTCGATTTTGCGGATGACGTTTTCCAAAGTGTCCAGCGCTTCCACCAGATCGGCGTCCTGCGCGTCGAGGTAGCGCTTGCGCTCGCCCTGCTGCTGGTACTCGTCGATGGCGGCCAGGTTGATCGGCCCCAGTCTTTGAATACGCGCGGCCAGGCGTTCGAGCTCTTCTTCCCACGATTTCTCGCTGGCCTCGCTCGGCAACGTGCCCAGCACGCCGTGCAGGTCGTAGTTGTCTTCCAGCAGCTGGTCCTGAATGGCTTTGCGGCGCACGGTCAGCGATTGCCATTCCATGCGCTGCTGTTCCAGCTGGGTGCGCAGCAATTGCGACTGCTGCTCGGCCGAGGTGCGGCGTTTTTCGGCGTCGCGCAGTTGGCGGTCGGCGTCTTCCAGGGCCAGGCGGGCGAATTTCAGTTCGTCTTCCACGCCCATGCGTTTATCGAGCAACTCTTCGAGCTTCATGCGCAGCTCTTCCAGCGGCGCAGCCCCTTCGTCGAGGTTGAGGTTCAGCTGTTCACGTTTTTCGTGCAGGCGTTCGGCCTGCAATTCCAGACGCTCAAGCGCCTGGCGCGTGGAGTCGTGTTGCGCCTTGAGCGAGCCGAGGCGCACGGCCAACTGGTGCGCATGGTCTTTATGCTGGCGGGCTTCCTGGCGCACACGGTCGAGGCGTTCGCGCAGGGCGTCGCGCTGGGCCATCAATACTTCGCGTTGTTCGGTGTCGAGGGCCATGGCGTCGAGCGCATCTTGCAGCTGAAGACGCCCTTCGCCGAGCTGTTCGGCCTCGATGGCGCGCTGCTCGCCCAATTCGACCAGTTCTTCGTCGAGCCGACGACGGCGCAGGGTCAGTTGTTCGACCTTGGCTTGGCCTGCCGACAATTGCGCCTTCAGCTCGCCCTGACGGCGCGCTTCGTCTTGCAGACGGCGGCGTTGTTCTTCGCGGCTTTGCTCATGGTGCTGCTGGGTTTCGCGCAGCGTTTGCAAGCGTTCATTGAGGCTCGCCAGGTTGGCTTCACGCTCATCGCGTTCAAGCCCCAACCGCTCGATTTCCTGACCGCGGGCCAGCACACCACTTTCGGCCTCGCTGGCGCGACGCACCCGCAGAAAATGCCGGCCGACCCAATAGCCATCGCGGCTGATCAGGCTCTCGCCCTCGCCCAACTGAGCGCGCAGCGTCAACGCGTCATCCAGCGTGTCGACCGGTTTGACCTTAGCCAGCCAGGGCGCCAGATCGACGCTGGCTTCGACTTTATCGAGCAGGCTGCCAGCCACCCGCGCGCCGCCCTTGGCGGGGCTGAGCAGGCGCAGATCACCTTGGTCGAAGCTGGCGAAATCGAGCGCACCTAGCTGCTGCGAATCGTCCAGCAACACGGCTTGCAGATCGGCGCCGAGCACGGTTTCCACCGCCAGCTCCCAACCGGCTTCGACCCGCAAGCCTTCGGCGAGCCGTGGACGTCCGTTGAGTTGTTGTTCGCGCAGCCAGTCGGCGGTGCCTTTGCCTGGGTCGAGCGCGGCTTGTTGCAACGCTTCCAGGGAGGCCAAGCGGCCGTTCAGGCGTTGCAGCTCGCCTTGCGCCTGCTGTTGCGCCTGGCCGGCCTGCAGCAGTTCGCCGCGCAGTTGTTCCAGGCGTTCCACCATGGCCTGCTCGGCGTGCTGCAGCTCTTCCAGGGTCAGTTCGCTGCTGGCCACTTGCTCGCTGAGTTCGAGAATGGCGGCGTCTTCGGGGTCGGCGGAAAGCAGCACCAATTCATCGTTAAGCCGACGCTGGCGCTCGGCCAGGCGTTCCAGGCTTTGTTCCAAT
The DNA here is from genome assembly GCF_979254655.1 of Pseudomonas sp. AC229. Taxonomy (NCBI): domain Bacteria; kingdom Pseudomonadati; phylum Pseudomonadota; class Gammaproteobacteria; order Pseudomonadales; family Pseudomonadaceae; genus Pseudomonas; species Pseudomonas sp. AC229. Next base: position 164,511 of record NZ_CEEDHK010000003.1, on the reverse strand, counting down.
TGCTGAATGCGCGACTGCTGCACTTCGGCCTGGCGCCGTGGCTCGGCGGAGCGCAGGTTGAAATCGTCCCACTGGCCCTGCCAGCCCTGCATGGCGCTTTCGGATTCTTCCAACGCGGCGGCAGCTTCTTCAGCGGCGGCGTGGGTGATTTCCTGCTCCGGCGCCAGCAGCGCCAACTCCTCGCCGAGGGTGGCGAGCAAGGTGCGGTCGTGGCCCAGGTGAGATTCAGTTTCCAGGCGCGCGCGTTCGGCTTCGTTGAGGTCGTCTTGCAACTGGCGCAGGCGTTGCTGGCCGTGCTGGATGCTTTGCTCGACACGGGCGATATCGCCGCCCACCGAGTAGAAGCGGCCCTGCACGAGGTTGAAGCGCTCAGACAATTCATGGTGGCCGTCGCGCAAGCGCTCGATGCTCGCATCAGCGTTGCGCTGCTCGGCGACCAAGGCTTCGAAACCGATTTCCTGGTTGCCGATAATCGCTTCGCGCTGCCCCACTTGCTCGTTCAGCGCCTGCCACTTGAGCGCCGACAACTGCGCTTTGAGCTGACGCTCTTCGGCTTTGTATTCCTGGTACTTCTCCGCCGATTGCGCCTGGCGATGCAGACGGTCGAGCTGACGCTCCAACTCTTCACGCAGGTCGGTCAGGCGTGCCAGGTTTTCGTGGGTGCGGCGAATACGATTTTCGGTTTCGCGGCGGCGTTCCTTGTACTTGGAAATGCCGGCCGCTTCTTCGATGAAATTGCGCAGGTCTTCGGGCTTGGCTTCGATCAGCTTGGAGATCATGCCCTGCTCGATGATCGAGTAGCTGCGCGGGCCCAGGCCGGTGCCCAGGAAAATATCAGTGATGTCGCGGCGCCGGCATTTGGTGCCGTTGAGGAAATAGGTGTTCTGGCTGTCACGGGTGACGCGGCGGCGAATGGAAATTTCGGCGTAGCCGGCGTACTCACCCACCAGGGTGCCGTCGCTGTTGTCGAAGATCAGCTCGATGCTGGCTTGGGTGACTGGCTTGCGCGTGTTGGAGCCGTTGAAGATGACGTCGGTCATCGACTCGCCGCGCAAATTCTTCGCCGAGCTTTCGCCCATTACCCAACGCACGGCGTCGATGATGTTCGACTTGCCGCAGCCATTGGGCCCGACCACCGCCGCCATATTGCTGGGGAAGTTCACGGTGGTGGGGTCGACGAAGGATTTGAACCCCGCCAGCTTGATGCACTTGAGCCGCATAGCGCGCTGTCCTTAGCCGGGTACGGTTAGCGTTCTGCCATGGCGGCAAGCACCATCTGGCAGTTGTGTTGGCTATAGGCCGTAAGGGTTTCGCGCACCTGGGCCGGGTCGCGTGCGATCACGGCTTGCAGCAAGCCGGCAAAGGCGTTGAGGAACTGGCTCATCTCGCTTTTGCGTTTTTCCAGCGCCAGGTGGTACGTGCGGCTCATGGCTGGCAGCAGGTTTTCCAGGGTTTCTTGCAAATACGGGTTGTTGGCAAACGGGAACGCGGCGCGCATGACGTCGAAGCTGCTCTGCACAAAACTGTCGATATCGCGGGCTTCGGCATGGGCCATCAATTGCTGTTGGATGGCCACGAAGGGCTGCAAATCGGCCTCGGTTTTCCAGCGCTCGGCCACGGCGTAACCGAGCAGGATGTACAGCTCGATTACCAGGGCATAGAGGCTTTTGACGTTGTGGGGCGTCAGCTCGCTCACGTGCGCGCCACGACGCGGAAGAATGGTGATCAGGTGACGACGCTCGAGAATCAGCAGCGCTTCGCGTACCGAGCCACGGCTGACATTCAGCGCCAGGGTGACCTTCTGCTCCTGAATGCGCTCACGCTCTTTCAGTTCCCCACGAATGATGCGCTCGGCCAGGTGATGAGCAATCTGCTCGGCAAGGCTGTCAGGTGCTTTGAACATAAGCGTCCTTAGGGGAAAGGTAGTTGCAAGCGTAGCGAGCGACGGGTACGCAAGGCAAAAAGCTGGGGAAAAAGCGGAGTTGGCTATAGCCAATGAGCATTTTTCACCTGCTTTTTAACGCCGCATAACCGAGCGCAGTAGCTTGCCAAAACGGGCGCGAGTGTAACACAGCGTGTTACCGCTCCAAGCGGCGGCAAGCGTTACAGCCAAGCGGCTTGCCGTCCAAAAGGTGGGGCTGGGAACGGCGTTTGCCGAGGGTGATTGTCCTACAATTTCAGGTGTCGACTCCCCTCTAAAAACAATGGAGCTCACCATGTTTGCTTTCCTGCCCTCCTCTTGGATGATCGCCCTGAAAAAAGCCGGTTATTGGATTTGGCTGATCCCCGTGCTGGGCGTGCCCATGAGTTATTACTGGTCGCTGGGTAGCGCCCACGCCGACGTCTGGGCCTATCTGGTGGTGACCGTGGTGTTCTGTGTTATCCCAATTCTGGACGCCATTGTCGGCCGCGATCCGGCCAACCCCGATGAAGTGGCCGACGTGCCGAAAATGGATAAACAGGGCTACTACCGCCTGCTCAGCCTGGCCACGGTGCCGTTTCTGCTGGGCATGTTGGCCTGGGCCGGCTGGGCATTTGTGCATTACGAGGCCTGGAGCTGGGTTGGCCGGCTGGGTTGGGTTCTGTCGGTGGGCACGGTGACGGGCGCCATCGGCATAACCGTGGCGCACGAGTTCATTCACAAAGACCCGCAACTGGAACAGAACGCTGGCGGATTGCTGCTGGCGGCGGTGTGTTACGCCGGTTTCAAGGTGGAGCATGTGCGCGGCCACCATGTGCATGTATCCACACCGGAAGACGCCTCGTCCTCGCGCTTCGGCCAAAGCCTGTATGCCTTCTTGCCGCACGCCTACAAACACAACTTTTTGAATGCCTGGGCGCTGGAGAAAGAGCGCCTGCAACGCCGTGGTCTGCCCGCGCTGCATTGGCGCAATGAGTTGATCTGGTGGTATGCCATCAGCGGCACGTTTCTACTCGGCTTCTGCCTGGCGTTTGGCTGGATGGGTGCGCTGTTTTTCCTCGGCCAGTCGTTTGTGGCGCTGACCTTGCTGGAGATCGTCAACTACGTCGAGCACTACGGCCTGCACCGCCGCAAACAGGCCAACGGCCGTTACGAGCGGACCAATCCGCATCACTCATGGAACAGTAATTTCCTGCTGACCAACCTGTTCCTGTTCCACCTGCAACGCCACTCCGACCACCACGCCTACGCCAAACGCCGCTACCAGGTGCTGCGCCATTTCGACGACAGTCCGCAGTTGCCCAATGGTTATGCCGGGATGATTGTGCTGGCACTGTTTCCGCCGCTGTGGCGCCGCGTAATGGACCCGCGCGTGCGGGCGTATTACGCGGGGGAAGAGCATCAATTGAGTGAATCGCAGTTGGCATAACAAACTCAACGGCTCTGCACCCCTCGCCCGCTTGCGGGAGAGGGGCTGGGGGAGAGGGCCGGGGCCGACGCAAATCTGAAATCAAAAGCCCC